>NZ_VMLM01000048.1:0-3306 GCF_013276695.1 Streptococcus sp. 4155 | reverse complement strand
AGATAAAGATAAGAATAAGAATAGATTAGATAAAGATAAGAATAAGAAAAGAATAACTACTACTACTAGTAGTGGTGGTCAAGAAAATATCTTAGAACTTTTTCAATCTGAATTTCGTAGGCTCTTATCTGGATTTGAAATTGAAGAAATCAACCATCTCCTAAATGAGAATGATGTGGATTTGGTGAAAGAAGCACTGAAGACTGCTATTAACTCAGGAAAGCCGAACATCAAATATATAGGTGGGATTTTAAGAAATTGGCAGATGAACAATGTTACCACTGTTGAGCAGGTTCGTCAATCAGAGAAAAAGAATAAGGATAAGAAAGAAGAACAGGAGGCCAAGGACGAATGGGGATACTAGAACTAATTGAACAATTCGAGATTGACTATTATCCGTTAAGCTACGAGAAGAAAACTCTTTTAGCAGACCAACCAATTCATCAAGTGGTTGCATGCTTGTCTGAAATGGCTAGCTGGCATGAATGTGGAGGTCGTCTGTCATGGTAGACAATGTGTTTGAGGAGATTGCCTTATCTTATCACAGGAATACAGAACAACAAGATGAGTTTTGCGAAAAGCATAACATTCCTTTGATAAAGATATTGCGGACTGAGAGTGTTGTATGCCGCATGTGTGAATCTGAGCGGATCCATGAGGAGAATCAAGCAAGAGTGAATGAACTGGCCGACGCTGAGAATGAGCGAGAGAGGAAATACTATCTTGAGAAGTTTTCTCTTTATGATGAGGTTTTGAAAAATGCGACTTTGGACAACTTTGAGACACCCACTGAAAAAGAAGCGGAAAAGCTAGCTTTTGCAAAGAGGATTTGTCGTGAGTGGTCTGAGGGGGCTAGGAACAACATCGTGTTACAAGGAGAAGCTGGAACTGGTAAGAGCCATTTGGCCTTTGCGATGGTAAAAGCTTTATCTGAGTACACGAAAGAGATTGCTATTTTCATCAACGTGACTGACTTGTTGATGAAGATTAAAGCTGATTTTAGTCAGGAAGAGTTTCTGGTCAATAAAATTGCCAGTGCTAAGTTCTTGGTTTTGGATGATTTGGGCATGGAGAAGGATAGCGAATGGTCGTTTACTATTCTCTACAATATCCTGAATAAGCGTTCAAATACAATCATTACCACCAATTTGACTTCTGCTAATATTCAGAAAAGATATGGCAGACCCTTTATGTCCAGACTGATGAAGGGTGTGGATAAAGACCATTTAATGGTTTTCAACGACTTGACAAACAAGCGGAAGCAATATTTTTAGAATGGAGGTGGCTGATGTTTATTTTAAGACATGGGACAAGAGAGGATAAGCCGTTTCTGAGGTCCGCAGTTATTGGTGTGACTGGCTTGGACATTTCATGTTCAGAGGAGAAGAAAGCCATGCGGTTTGTTTCTCGGGCGGCAGCCTTACAGGTTGGTAAAGCATTGAGGAGTTCCTTTGGGAACTTTTACCCCGTTGAGGTGGAGTGATGTTAAATCTTTACTTCGTCTACAACGGGCACTGCAAGTTTTACCTTGGGACGTTTGACAATGTCGATGATCTCATTGAGCAAATGGAAGATCATCAGTGGGCTTTCTCGGCTATCACTCAGCCAAGGTTTCAGAAGCACATTGGTCAGCGGACGACACGGTTTGACTATGGTGCGAAGGATTGTTACTATTTAGCAACTTTTTTCAGGAGGATAAGAAAATGATTGAACTTATTAAAGAATTTGGCATGGCTATTCTATGGCTATTTCTCGGCTACTTAATCGGAGAACGTGCAGCAAGAAAGGACAAGAAAGATGATCAATAATGTTACGTTAGTGGGGCGCTTGACGAAAGACCCTGAATTAAAACATACACCGTCGAATGTGGCGGTTGCTACCTTTACTCTGGCGGTCAATCGGAATTTCAAGGGAGCTAACGGCGAGCGAGAGGCGGACTTTATCAACTGTATGATGTGGCGCAAGCAGGCGGAGCTATTCGCAGAATGGTGCAAGAAGGGTAATCTGGTCGGTGTGACGGGTCGCATCCAGACAAGGAACTACGAGAATCAGGAGGGGCGCAGGGTCTATCTGACTGAGGTGGTCGCAGATGGTTTTGAGCGACTTGAAAAGCGTGATGATACTGCTAACCGTTCGAATATTGAGGAACAAATGCCAGGATACGCCCTTGAGGAAGATGATTTTCCGTTTTAGTGGGAGGTAAGAAATATGGTTGGAGTAACCTATCAGGAAATTCATCTCTTTGTTGAGTTTTTGAAAAAGCAGTATGGGCAAGGGCGTCCAGACTATATTGAAGCCCTGAACGACTTAGACGGTATGGCGGAAGTCTCCTATAGAGAAGCTATTGAAAGATTTTTAGACGATGAATTACGATAAACAGGTAGTAATCGAAGGACTGAAACGTACAATTGAGCAAAATGAAGAGAAGATAATCGAGTATTCGAAACCGTGCGATGCACGCAAGAGACGGATTAGAGCGCTGGAGCGCGATTTGTTGAAGAAAAAGAATAAAGAATTGAGGAAAAAAGTGGAGGAGTTGGAAGATGAAATATAAAGTGACAGAATACCATTCAGATTTTCAAGAAGAACAGACTGGCACTTGCGAATTGTGTTTTGGTACAGCGTGGGTTGAAAATGGTTCAATAACGGTTGAAGATGAAAATGGAACTGAAACAGAAATTTATTTAACTGTTTGGGATTGGGGCGATTACGACACAATCTACATTGATAATGTGGTTAATTTCTCAGCTTGGTTGCAAGAAAGGGAAGTTGACCAAATCGTTGAAGAAACCGAACCTTGGTCGTGGTTGCATGAATTGGTAGAAAAATATAATGAGGAGTTGGAAGATGATGGAAGATTTAAAGCAAAAAGTTAATGAAGTATACAATTGGACGGTAGAAGACGGGAAACCCAAACCTCCCAAGCAAGATTTACCACAAGCAGTGAAAGACCGGGCGGACTATTTTTGGGAAATGGCAGAAGATGGTATGACATTTATGGGAGCGATGGAATGCATCTTCGCTGATGAAAAGCCTATAGACTATGATTTGGGAGCTACTAAGGGTTGGTTTCCAAAATCTAAGGAGTTTGATGATTGGGTTGGCTATTCGCCAAGCATGTCTCAGGTAGTTATTGCAGTTTATTTGATTTATGGAGGAAACTAAGATGAATATTAAGGCATTGATTAAGAAGTACGAAGCGGTTGAATGTGTTGTAGGTATTGTTAACGGAAAAACTATTCTAAAAACCGTTCTAAGAGACTTGAAACAACTAGACGAACAAAAATCAGTCAAAGTTCCGCAGTT
>NZ_VMLM01000047.1:0-4709 GCF_013276695.1 Streptococcus sp. 4155 | reverse complement strand
TTACCATTTCTCATTGGCACAATCCCTAAGTGCATGTGTGGGGTACTCTCATCAAGATGTACACTGGCATAAGCAACGTTGGTTTCTCCGTAATTCTCCGCGAAGTAGTTTTTAGCCGTTTCAAAAAATTTTCTCGTCTGCTCCTGGCCCAACTTTTCAAAAAAATCTTTATCTGACGTAATAATCCATTCATCACACAAAACAGCGTCTTTCCGTATCCCACGTTTAGAACTCTTGTTCTCGTTCACATAGTCCTTAATTTGCCGTTCATACGACACAGAGCGGTCACGATCCGTCAACTCATAGTTGAGGTGTGACCTGCTCGTGTCGATGTCTTTGTTTGAGTGCTTTTCAAAAATCCGTTCATTGTGCTTATATGCGCCACCCAAATTCCCAACTTTCATTTTCTGCATTCTCGCAACCATGTAGCTCATAACTTTTACCTCCTCAGGTGGGTCATTCGAGTAGCGAATGACAGACGAGCCGGCAAGCCTATTGCTCGTCTATTGTGATAACATTCTAGCTAGAATTTTAGCACAAATTTCGGCTAACTTCCATGTAAAGTATAACGCACTATACTTTACTTCGTAAAAGTGCGTTCTCCGAAGGCTCTTGCAGAGAGCTAGTCCGCCCACTTTATGCCAGGGCGAACTACAAAAAAAGCCCTCGAATCGCAAGGGCATTTTTTGAAAAATTGGGCGACTTCGATAAGTCCCCCAAAGTCATTTTTTCAAAATGACAGTCGGACGGCTTCGCTATTGTCCGACCAAAAAATCAAAGTAAACATAGTTGAGAAAATTATCTCCATAGGAAACATTGATACTATCAACTCCACACATCCTACATAGACAGTTTCCATTATATTTTTTAATATTCTTCAAAACTATATCTTATACAAATTATTTAATCTTTCTAACTCTAATACATTCATACATACTTCTACTCCAGTAACTCCCCCCTTACTATGAATAACCCCACAAGAAAACACAATCCTCTCCTTACTCAAAATATTTGACAACACTACTAATGATTCTAAAATATAATCCTTTATAATAATAAAACTATTATTTTCATCCTTAGCAAACTCTATAAATCCAATATCCTTACACCTATCACCAAGATGAAACCTAAGTGATTTCAAAAAATAATCAAAAAAAACATCACCCTTCATGGAAAACCCTTTCATTTTTAAAAATATTCTGATATAATCATACAAAAAATAAAGGAGAACTACCATGAAAAAACTTATTTTATTTATAACTACCTTTCTCACTCTTCTTTCATTTACTGTTACAACATATGCCGAAACTCCAAAAGCAAACCAAATCACCCCATATTCTACTGCAACTGGAAATGGTGGAGTTTCCAAAATAGAAATTTATGATAACCGAAGTAGAGCATGGTGGTACGCACGACCTTATACTAAAAGCTCTTATCAATTCTCTGGAGGAGTTCGTATTACATTAACAAATGGCCGTACCTTATATTACCCGGTAAGCGGTCAAGGTAGGGCAGGACAATCAGTTAGTGGTTCAATATATGTAAGCGGAAAAATAAAAAGAGTAACTTTTACAGGTGTAGCTTACGGCCCTGGTGGAATACAAATAGCACTTCCTCAATCAGAAACAAATAATTACAGTAGTGGTGGTTCAGGGATGAGCATACCGAACCCTGAAATTCTATACGAAGAATAATTCACTAACAAGAAAGAGACTGGGACAAAATTGTCCCAGTCTCTTTAAATTTCATCAACATCGAGCTGCTTTTTCATCTCAATAGCATCTTTTTACTCATAAATTAGATATAAACAAGTGTTTTCCATGACAGTTACAACCATTTGAACCATACTTAGATTTTTGAACAGTGCTTAATCTAAAAAATCATAAATATCTGTCTGTCGACTTCTTTCTTCAGCTTGCTTGATTATCTCTGCAGTTGGTACTTGTCGATTATCAGTAATCTGCATTTCATAGCCTATGACCTTTCGGCCATTTTTAACTACGTTTAGATAAACATCTACCCCTAATTTTTTCTCTAGCTCTTCTGCCCCAACTTTCAGACAGTTCCTTGCAAAGATTGCAGGGGGCATTCTTCTCTCTTCCCCTAAAAACCAATCTTGCCAATCGTCTAAATCTCCTTGAATGGTTGTGACACGTTGATTTTTAAAGCGATTTGCTTCCCACAATTTCATCAAAATAATGGCATACTTTGATTTGATTTGAGCTAACTCTGCCAATTTGAACGAGAAGAACTGGCTACGTAAAGCAAATACGTAAGGCGCAGCATCTTCTGAAAAGATAAATTCCACTTCGCCATTAGCTAAGAATTTAATTTTTCTAAATAACTGGGTCATCAATATCCCTTTAACGCCATTCTCAACGATTGGCAGATATAACGCAGTGTTTTCGTTTAGGGCTTTAAAGCCACGTGCCACACGCTCATAGTTTTTCCCTGAAGCGTTCAATCCAAAGTGCTTCAGCACCTCTTTTGCATTTGTCGTAAATGTATCTGTTGCAGTGCTTTCTTTGGTCACATAGCTAAAACAATAGTCCAGTAGCTTATGTTCAAAGGCTTTTAAATTCCCAAAGGCTTTGGCTAGGTCATTCGCTTGTACTACTAGATAATCTTGTCTAGACATCAAGCCCTCAAACGCATTTTCTGACTTCCCTTTTTTCATGGCTTAACCTCACGTACTTTTTTGTCATAAATGATTATATAATATTACATGACAAACTTCAAGTAATTTATTACTTTTTTGTCATGTATCACGTACTTTTTTGTCATGTATCACGTACTTTTTTGTCATGTATCACGTACTTTTTTGTCATGTATCACGTACTTTTTTGTCACTTATCTCCTCGCAAACCCTTGATAATACTGACTTTTTGACACCCCCAAAGTATATATAAAGTAAGTTATAAAGTAAGTATGAAAGTAACTCCTTTAGAAAAAATCCTTCATTTTTTTTAATTTTTCAAAAAAAAAGACCCTATCGGGCCAATCTCTTAAAAATGCATCCGGGGTCTTTACAGCTCGAAGCTGAAGGCAGTCCCACACCCGACACAAAATAGTGCCCTTTGAGCTATCCGTTTCCAGTTGCCCGACCTATAAAGAGATTCACGCCACCGACCGTATCGCTGAGGCGCCTCAATTTGATTATATCACAAATGTCTATTTTTGACACCCATTATAAAACTATGTTATAATTTAATCAACAACAAGAGTAGTGAGTTCATCACGCTAAACGAAAAGCACCCTGTCCGCCAAGACTTAGGGTGCTTTTTTGCGCTAGCTACAACACACTAGCGTTCGTGAAAAGTGACACTATTTCTCGTTGTCATCGAAGCGCTTTTCAATCCACTTCATCCCATAGGCTTTCCCCAACTCGTACGCTAAGGGCAACACTACTCGGACAACAACAAGAAGAGTAATGAGTTCTAACAAGCTAAACACCTCCTTTCGAAGGCTTAGTGCCAGAATATTGCTATTATACCATGTCCGCTTGCTTTATTCCATGGTCTATTTGACAACAAGGAACCTAGGTCGTTAGTCTTTGGTTTGTCGGTCAGCTGAACAAAGTTCAGACTGAACCGCCTTAACCAGTCTAACTTGACCTAGCTTATTGTCAAATAGCTTTCACGGCATAAATCGCTCAGATACTCCGCCCTTTTGTAGGCTCATGTCTTTTCCTAGACAGTTCTCGTGTCTCTCTTAAGTTTTCTAAACGCTTATTGAGGCTGGTTACTTCTTTTTCTGTTATGACTTCAGAAAGGTCATCTAAGAGATTTTTAGAAACTTTCAACTCCCTGTTTTCTAGCTTTAATGCTTTGTTTTCAGTCTCTAATTGCTGATTTTTCCATTCTGCATGAGATAGGCTATTTTCAAGCCTACTCTTTGCTTCTTTCATGCCTGCTAGTGCATTTCTAAGTAACTCATTTTGATTGACCGCCTGCTCCAGCTTCTCTACAACATCAGACACAAACGTCTTCAGTCGTCCAACAAAATCCGAAGTAAAATTAAAGCCATCGCCAAACAGTTTAGGAGTAGCATTTTCTAATTCTTCCTGCAACTCTTTGGCAACTCGACGTCTATCTAAATCTCTATACGAAATTTTCGATAAGTTACTTGATTGTTCCACCAAAAGTTGCGTTTTTTCTCTATGAGCTCTCTCCAGACGAACCACATCATCGCTCAGACGCTTAGAATCGCTTTTTAACCCCTTTATTTCCTCCTGACGACTATTTACCTCAGATAGCTCTGAGAGCCTCTCAGAAGCCTCAGAATCGATTTTACCGTATTCGTCAATCTTTTTCTCAAGGACACCCTCTAAACGTCCTAAATCTGCCCTTAAATCGTTTCTATGAGTGTCTAGCCATTTGAAACGCTCTTCCAACGTCGCTTCTCGGATGTTAAATGTCACGTCTGAATCTGCAAACAAAGAACCTATGTCCTCATAATCTTGAATTTCTGACATTGTTGCAGGTCTACGTTCTTCCGTATGCCAATATTTTGGCGCTCCTAAATCTAGCAATTCCTGATTAAGAGCTTCACGCCCCATTTTTTCCTTGTAGTCCGCCACACTCAAATGCTGTTCTTTGCTATCTCGCTTTCCACGTTGCAACTCAAAACCATGCTCATTCATGTACTTTGGCAAATCTTCCTGAATATGCTTTAGCTCCTCACGGTTAAACATAACCTTTGATGACAGC
>NZ_VMLM01000046.1:46425-50217 GCF_013276695.1 Streptococcus sp. 4155 | reverse complement strand
CTTTTATCCCACCTTATACACCAGAAATGAACCCTATTGAACAAGTCTGGAAAGAAATTCGAAAACGAGGTTTTAAAAACAAGGTTTTCCAAACATTGGAAGCCGTCATTGATAAGCTTCAAGAAGTTATTCAAGGACTGGAAAAAAGCGTTTTAAAGTCCACTGTCAGTAGACAATGAACAAGGTTGCTTTTTGAAAATGATTGAGTATTAATAGGTTTCCTACATTAGTATAGAGGATGAAACTCAATTTTCAATGATATAAAAGAGTGATTTGGAGATTGTGAGGGTTGAGTATGTTTATTTATGATGTAGGAAGTGTAAACTAAAAAGGAGGTAGTAATCGTATAAAAGTTAAATAGACATTATCTTTTATTGAGTCTTAGTGATATAAAAGTAATTTGATAATCTAGGAAAATGTAGTAGTAATTTATTTATTATAGATATGTTAATAAAAGTAGTATAAAATATAGACGAACATTTGAAGAGAGTTAGGAATACAACATGTGCGAATTAACTCTCAATAAAACATACATAATATACAAAAGGAGTACACTAAAATGAAATCTAAAAGAATGGAATTTCATAATAAATTTCTCATTGTTTCAGCAATGTTAGCAGTCATTAGTTGGTTAAGCTTAGGTGTTGTTTCTTTTCCTATGTTGGCTGGGACATTAGGAATTTCGACAAAAGCTGCTGCTACTGTAGTCAATTTGATTAGTGCTTATAGTACAGTTACAGCAGTAATTTCAATTGTAGGTGCAATCACAGGAGTAGGTTCTATTGGTTCGGGTATTGCAGCAACAGTTCTTTATATATTGAAAAAGAAGAGTGCTGCTCAAGCAGCTCTATGGTAGAACTAGATGAAAATACTTTCTAAAAAAGAATGTGAAAGTATTTTAGGTTATCTTAATTTTATTGGGATAACCCTTTTGTTTTTTGTTATCATAAGTTTGTCAATCTATTTTAAAAGCTATCTTCCTTTTCAAGGGAAATTATTTTTACTTTTTTTGGTAGTAGATTACGCTACTTTGAATCGTTATAATATGAAACTGCCTATCCAAAGTAAAAAAATAAATACTTTCTATATAAGGAAAAACTATATTTTTCTCTATCTTCTTGCCATTGTCAAGAAATATTATTCTTTCCAAATTTTACAATCATTCATTTATTTATTTATTTTGTATTTTCTAGATATTATTGGATATTTTTATTTATACATTACTCTTTGTTTGATAGTTATTCAAATTATTTCTTTAATTCTACCTAGTTTGTTTTCAATTATAAGTAAATTGTTCTTATTTTTATCTATAGGACTATTGTCTATAGAACAAGGACAAGTTGTAATTTATGTCATACTACTCAATTATTTTATTTTAGTCATGGGGATATTAGATAATCATGCGAGTAATTTCTATTTTAAAAGCAGTCGAATGAGCCAAAAAAGATTTCGTAGCAGTCTATTTATATTGCTTCGTTTTTGTTGGTTAAATAAAGGGTTAACTTTTTCTTTTATTTTGATTAGTATTCTTCTTTCCTATCTATTTTGGTATATGATGACGATGTTATCAATTGATGGTACAAAAATACCAATATTGTTTCTTTATACCTCAATATATATCACATTAATGGAGGCAATAATAGGGAATCATAAATCCTCAATTGGGGTAGATCTAGCTTTACTTCAATTATCTGCTCTTAATCATTCTAAAATGAATTTCTTTTTTAAGAATGCACAACTAATGATGTTGACGCATTTAATCTCTTTCTTACAATTTTCATTGTTGTTATGTTTGATTCCGGTGACAAGTTATAGTAATGATATAAAAAGTATTTTGTTGAATTTGTTATTGATTCCATTCAATTATTTTATAGCCTATGTCTATTATAAGAAAGCTCTATTTTTAATTAAAGGTACAGTTAGTTTATTGAGATGGAGTTTTCTGGTTTTATATTGTTTTCTGATATTATTTGTAACTTTAGTAGGGGGCATTAGATGAGAAAAAGTGGTTTTCTGATTTACTATGTGTTATTTTGTACGGTCTGTTTTTCACTAGGTTTACTTTTAAGCTTTATATTAAAAAGTGAGACTTTTGCTACTATACCTCCGAAACTGGAATTACAATTTACATTGACAGTTTTACAGGCAAATTCTACAAATTTTTTGCTATATCTATTCTGTTTTCCGATTTCGCCCTTATTGCAACTTTTTGATTTGCTATCTTTAGGAATACAATTGGGTATATCTGGTCAGATGATTGGAATAGTAGCTACAATAAAAGGAATATTACCTCATGGTCTTATTGAAATACCGAATTTTATTTGGTATCAAGGTATGAGTCAGTATCTTTTATACCGATTATTGAAGGATAGGGGAATTGAAAATATACTTATTTATATAAAAAGTAATTTAAAATGGTATATCATTTCTTATATTTTATTAATTTTAGCAGCGTTGATAGAGGGAATTAAATTATGAAAATTGAAAATGAATCTAAAAGTTATGATAAATGTATACTGAAAAATATATCACTAGAGATTGATAAGGGAATTTACAGAGTTGAAGGAGAGAATGGTTCAGGAAAGAGCACCCTTCTACAACTTTTAGCTGGGCTAGAGACTTTTGATAGTGGTTTAAAGAATTGTGTATCCAAAGATGTACTATACCTTGATACCAATCAGCTTGGGGTTATTCCATTTACTATAGAAGAAAATTTGCAGTTGTTGTGTGATTCTTTTCAAATCCATCTATCATTTGAGGATAAAGAACAAATTAATACTTTTTTTGATAATAAAATCGGAGATAACTATATGACAGCATCTACTGGAACAAAATTCAAATTAGGCTTATCCTTAATTTTTGCTAAAAATTGGGATTATATTTTTATTGATGAGACCTTATCAACAGTGGATGCAAGAAGTATTGATATGATTGCTAAACGTTTAATTTCCATGAAAGAAAGCTCTACTATTATATATGTATCTCATAATTTATTGAATCAAGAATTGATTAGCAAATCTCAAAGGATTTTAATAGAGGAAGGACGGGTTTATGAAATTTCAAACAAATAATAGTTTATACAAATTAATGAATCTGATTATTTATCTTTTTCTTTTATATTTGTTTATTGATTTACTGATGAAGTCGGGAATTTTAGATGAACAAATTGATAAATTATCTGAACTATCTAATCTTTTTACAATTAAAATAGAAACAATATTGACAGTGATTTCTGTTGTTTTCACATTTATAGCAACTCTTATTGAATATGGATTTTCTCTCTTTCTGATTACATTATTTTTTGATAAGGATAAGAGGAACTTTGGAGATATTCTTTTATCTAAAAATATAACCTTAAGTTTTAGCATTTTACTTTGTTACTTATTTAATCCATCGGATATAAAGTTTGCTTATTTCAGCATATTGACAGTATTACTAATTGGGATAACAAATTATGCGAGATTTAAAAATTTAAGATTGACAGTAGTATTTTCTGTACCATTTTTATTTAATGCTATAGTGTCTATTATAAATAGTTTTTAGAAATACTAAAATTTCTTTTCTTTACTTAATAATGACACGAAATCATTTCGGTTTTATTAACTTGGAATTCTTATATTTTCTAGGTAGAACGTTTGTTCTGCCTATTTTCTTTATCCAAAAAGTGCAGTTGGGAGGGAGATAGGCGCATTTGGGGAGGAAGTCCAGTTTTTGTTTGAGGATTGGGGTAAGATAGTTGTTATCAGATGAGTTTATACTCTTCGAAAATCAAATTCAAACCACGTCAACGTC
>NZ_VMLM01000046.1:17983-46372 GCF_013276695.1 Streptococcus sp. 4155 | reverse complement strand
GATTTTCATTGAGTATTAGGAAAAAGGAGATGAAGATGAAATTTGGGAAACGTCACTATCGTCCGCAGGTGGATCAGATGGACTGCGGTGTAGCTTCATTAGCTATGGTTTTTGGCTACTATGGTAGTTATTATTCTTTGGCTCACTTGCGAGAATTGGCTAAGACGACTATGGATGGGACGACGGCTTTGGGCTTGGTCAAGGTGGCAGAGGAAATTGGTTTTGAGACGCGAGCCATTAAGGCGGATATGACGCTCTTTGACTTGCCAGATTTGACTTTTCCTTTTGTTGCCCATGTTCTTAAGGAAGGAAAATTGCTCCACTACTATGTGGTGACTGGGCAGGATAAGGATAGCATTCATATTGCCGATCCAGATCCTGGGGTGAAATTGACCAAACTGCCACGTGAGCGTTTTGCGGAAGAATGGACAGGAGTGACTCTTTTTATGGCACCTAGTCCAGACTACAAGCCTCATAAGGATCAAAAGAATGGTCTGCTCTCTTTTATCCCTATATTAGTGAAGCAGCGTGGCTTGATTGCCAATATCGTTTTGGCAACACTCTTGGTAACCTTGATTAACATTGTGGGTTCTTATTATCTGCAGTCTATCATTGATACCTATGTGCCAGATCAGATGCGTTCGACGCTTGGGATTATTTCTATTGGGCTGGTTATCGTCTATATTCTCCAGCAGATTTTGTCTTACGCTCAGGAGTATCTCTTACTTGTTTTGGGGCAACGCTTGTCGATTGATGTGATTTTGTCCTATATCAAGCATGTTTTTCACTTGCCCATGTCCTTTTTTGCGACACGTCGGACAGGGGAAATCGTTTCTCGTTTTACAGATGCTAACAGTATTATCGATGCGCTGGCTTCGACCATCCTTTCGATTTTCCTAGATGTGTCAACGGTTGTCATTATTTCCCTTGTTTTATTTTCACAAAATACCAATCTCTTTTTCATGACCTTATTGGCGCTGCCTATCTACACAGTGATTATCTTTGCTTTTATGAAGCCGTTTGAAAAGATGAATCGGGACACCATGGAAGCCAATGCGGTTCTGTCTTCTTCTATCATTGAGGACATCAACGGTATTGAGACTATCAAGTCTTTGACCAGTGAAAGTCAGCGTTACCAAAAGATTGACAAAGAATTTGTGGATTATCTGAAGAAATCCTTTACCTATAGTCGGGCAGAGAGTCAGCAAAAGGCTCTGAAAAAAGTTGCCCATCTCTTGCTCAATGTCGGCATTCTCTGGATGGGGGCTATTCTGGTCATGGATGGCAAGATGAGTTTGGGGCAGTTGATTACCTATAATACCTTGCTTGTTTACTTTACCAATCCTTTGGAAAATATCATCAATCTGCAAACCAAGCTTCAGACAGCGCAGGTTGCCAATAACCGTTTAAATGAAGTGTATCTGGTAGCTTCGGAGTTTGAGGAGAAGAAAACAGTTGAGGATTTGAGCTTGATGAAGGGAGAGATGACTTTCAAGCAGGTTTACTATAAGTATGGCTATGGTCGAGATGTCTTGTCGGATATCAATTTGACCATTCTTCAAGGCTCTAAGGTGGCTTTTGTGGGGATTTCAGGGTCAGGTAAGACGACCTTGGCCAAGATGATGGTTAATTTTTACGACCCAAGTCAGGGAGAGATTAGTCTGGGTGGTGTCAATCTCAATCAGATTGATAAAAAAGCCCTGCGCCAGTACATTAACTATCTGCCTCAACAGCCCTATGTCTTTAACGGAACGATTTTGGACAATCTTCTTTTGGGAGCCAAGGAGGGGACGACACAGGAAGACATCTTACGGGCGGTTGAATTGGCAGAGATTCGGGAGGACATTGAGCGCATGCCACTGAATTACCAGACAGAGTTGACTTCGGATGGGGCAGGGATTTCAGGTGGTCAACGGCAGAGAATCGCTCTGGCGCGTGCTCTCTTGACAGATGCACCGGTCTTGATTTTGGATGAAGCGACCAGCAGTTTGGATATTTTGACTGAGAAGCGGATTGTCGATAATCTTATGGCTTTAGACAAGACCTTGATTTTCATCGCCCACCGCTTGACCATTGCTGAGCGGACAGAGAAGGTTGTTGTCTTGGATCAGGGCAAGATTGTTGAAGAAGGAAAGCATGCTGATTTGCTTGCACAGGGTGGCTTTTACGCCCATTTGGTGAATAGCTAGAAAGAGGAGAGGATGAAACCAGAATTTTTAGAAAGTGCGGAGTTTTATAATCGTCGTTACCATAATTTTTCCAGTCGGGTGATTGTCCCCATGTCCCTTCTGCTTGTGTTTTTACTTGGATTTGCAACATTTGCAGAGAAGGAGATGAGTTTGTCTACTAGAGCTACTGTCGAGCCTAGTCGTATCCTTGCAAATATCCAGTCAACTAGCAACAATCGCATTCTTGTCAATCATTTGGAAGAAAATAAGCTGGTTAAAAAGGGAGAGCTGTTAGTTCAATATCAAGAAGGGGCAGAGAGTATCCAAGCGGAGTCCTATGCTAGTCAGTTGGACATGCTCAAGGATCAAAAAAAGCAATTGGAGTATTTGCAAAAGAGCCTGCAAGAAGGGACGGATTACTTTCCAGAGGAGGATAAGTTTGGCTACCAAGCCACCTTTCGCGACTACATCAGTCAAGCAGGCAGTCTTAGGGCTAGTACATCGCAACAAAACGAGACCATCGCGTCCCAGAATGCAGCAACTAGTCAAACCCAAGCTGAAATCGGGAATCTCATCAGTCAAACAGAGGCTAAAATTCGCGATTACCAGACAGCTAAGTCAGCTATGGAAACAGGTGCTTCCTTGGCCAGTCAGAATCTAGCCTACTCTCTCTACCAGTCCTACAAGTCTCAGGGCGAGGAAAATCCGCAAGCTAAGGCTCAGGCTGTTGCGCAGGTTGAAGCGCAGCTTTCTCAGTTAGAATCTAGTCTTGCTACTTACCGTGTCCAGTATGCAGGTTCAGGTACCCAGCAAGCCTATGCGTCAGGTTTAAGCAGTCAATTGGAATCTCTCAAATCCCAACACTTGGCAAAGGTTGGTCAGGAATTGACCCTTCTAGACCAGAAAATCTTGGAAGCAGAGTCAGGCAAGAAGGTTCAGGGAAGTCTTCTAGACAAGGGGAAAATTACGGCGAGTGAGGATGGGGTGCTTCACCTTAATCCTGAGACTAGTGATTCTAGCATGGTTGCAGAGGGGGCTCTACTAGCCCAACTCTATCCATCTTTGGAAAAAGAAGGAAAAGCCAAACTAACAGCTTATCTTAGTTCAAAGGATGTAGGAAGGATCAAGGTCGGTGATTCGGTTCGCTATACGACGACTCATGATGCCAAGAATCAAATTTTCCTAGATTCTACTATTACAAGTATTGATGCGACAGCTACTAAGACTGAAAAAGGGAATTTCTTTAAAATCGAGGCGGAGACTAATCTGACTTCCGAGCAGGCTGAAAAACTTCGTTACGGGGTGGAAGGTCGTCTACAGATGATTACAGGTAAGAAAAGTTACCTACGTTATTATTTGGATCAATTTTTGAACAAAGAGTAATGTTCGTGTTTTTAGAGTTAAATAATTTTAAAACTGTGAGAAAGATTCTTCTTGCAGTTTTTTTCTTTATGATTTTTGAGATACTACCTTATTTATTCGGTTAAAATCTTGTAATTTTAGGTTTTTTATGGTAGAATGTGCTCAAGTAATACGAAAGGCGAACTTTAAAATGTCAAAACAATTGATCTATTCGGGAAAAGCTAAAGATATCTATACAACTGAGGATGAAAATCTTATTATTTCAACTTACAAGGATCAGGCGACTGCTTTCGATGGTGTCAAGAAGGAGCAGATTGCAGGTAAGGGAGTGTTGAATAATCAGATTTCATCTTTTATTTTTGAGAAATTAAATGCGGCTGGTGTGGCGACTCACTTTGTGGAGAAACTTTCAGATACGGAACAACTCAATAAAAAGGTTGAGATTATTCCTTTGGAAGTCGTGCTTCGCAACTATACTGCTGGTTCCTTTTCAAAACGTTTTGGTGTGGATGAGGGAATCGCCTTTGAGACTCCGATTGTTGAATTTTACTACAAAAATGATGATTTGGATGATCCATTTATCAATGACGAGCATGTGAAATTCCTACAGATTGCGGATGACCAACAGATTGCCTACTTGAAGGAAGAAACCCGTCGTATCAATGAACTTTTGAAGGTCTGGTTTGCTGAGATTGGCCTTAAGTTGATTGACTTTAAGCTAGAGTTCGGTTTTGATAAGGATGGTAAGATTATCTTAGCTGATGAATTTTCACCAGATAACTGCCGCTTGTGGGATGCGGATGGCAACCACATGGATAAGGATGTTTTCCGTAGAGGATTGGGAGAACTAACAGACGTTTACGAAGTTGTCTGGGAGAAGTTGCAAGGTTTGAAATAATCTGTTTGCAACGGAAAACCTTCGTCTCTCAACTAAAAGGACTCAGTTTGAAAAGGTTCCCCAGACCTTTTCACTCCGTAGGGGATTGGGAGAACTAACAGACGTTTACGAGATTGTCTGGGAAAAGTTGCAGGAATTGAAATAACAGCCTCAAGGCTGTTTGGGAACATTGCAAGAGCTGAAATAAAGGAATAAGAATTGATGGATAAACGTATTTTTGTTGAAAAAAAGGCTGATTTTCAGGTCAAGTCAGAGAGTTTGGTTAGAGAACTCCAGCATAGCTTGGGACTTTCAAGCTTGAAAAGTATTCGTATTGTGCAAGTGTATGATGTATTTGATTTGTCAGAGGACCTGTTTGCACCTGCAGAGAAACACATTTTCTCTGAGCAGGTGACAGACCATGTTTTGGACGAAGCGGCTGTGCAGGCGGATCTTGCCAACTATGCTTTCTTTGCGATTGAAAGCCTACCAGGGCAGTTTGACCAGCGTGCAGCATCTTCACAGGAAGCCTTGCTTTTACTAGGAAGTTCGAGTGATGTAACGGTTAATACAGCCCAACTTTACTTGGTGAATAAAGATATTGATGCGACTGAGTTGGAAGCGGTCAAGAACTATCTGCTCAACCCAGTTGATTCTCGTTTCAAGAACATCACAACAGGGATTGTCAAGCAGGAATTTTCAGAGTCAGACAAGACCATTCCGAAATTGACTTTCTTTGAAAGCTATACAGCAGAAGACTTTGCTCGCTACAAGGCTGAGCAAGGGATGGCCATGGAAGTGGATGATTTGCTCTTTATCCAAGACTATTTCAAGTCAATGGGGCGCGTGCCAACTGAGACGGAACTCAAGGTTTTGGACACTTACTGGTCTGACCACTGCCGTCACACGACTTTTGAGACTGAGTTAAAGCAGATTGATTTCTCAGCTTCTAAATTCCAAAAACAATTGCAGTCAACTTATGACAAGTATATTGCCATGCGTGATGAGTTGGGACGTACGGAAAAACCACAAACCTTGATGGATATGGCGACTATTTTCGGTCGTTATGAGCGTGCTAATGGACGTTTGGACGACATGGAAGTGTCTGATGAAATCAATGCTTGCTCAGTAGAAATCGAAGTGGACGTTGATGGTGTGAAAGAACCATGGCTCCTCATGTTTAAAAACGAAACCCACAATCACCCAACTGAGATTGAGCCATTTGGTGGGGCTGCTACTTGTATCGGTGGAGCCATTCGTGACCCATTGTCAGGTCGTTCATATGTCTACCAAGCTATGCGTATCTCAGGTGCGGGTGATATTACAGCACCGATTTCGGGAACGCGTGCTGGTAAATTGCCACAACAAGTTATTTCTAAAACAGCGGCTCATGGTTATTCTTCATATGGTAACCAGATTGGACTTGCGACGACCTATGTTCGTGAGTATTTTCACCCAGGCTTTGTAGCTAAACGCATGGAGCTTGGTGCCGTTGTTGGTGCGGCTCCCAAGGGCAATGTTGTCCGTGAAAAACCGGAAGCGGGTGATGTCATTATCCTTCTGGGAGGTAAGACTGGACGTGATGGTGTCGGTGGTGCGACAGGTTCTTCTAAAGTTCAAACAGTTGAGTCTGTAGAGACTGCTGGTGCTGAGGTTCAAAAAGGGAATGCTATCGAAGAACGCAAGATTCAACGCCTTTTCCGTAATGGCAATGTCACTCGTCTTATCAAGAAATCTAATGACTTTGGTGCTGGTGGAGTCTGTGTGGCTATCGGTGAATTGGCAGACGGTCTTGAAATCGACCTTAACAAGGTGCCTCTTAAATACCAAGGCTTGAATGGTACAGAAATTGCCATCTCTGAATCTCAAGAACGGATGGCAGTCGTGGTTCGTCCTGAGGACGTAGATGCCTTTGTTGGAGAATGTAACAAAGAGAATATTGACGCTGTTGTGGTTGCGACAGTGACGGAAAAACCAAATCTAGTCATGCACTGGAATGGTGAGACAATCGTGGACTTGGAACGTCGTTTCCTTGACACCAATGGTGTGCGCGTGGTCGTCGATGCTAAGGTTGTGGACAAGGATGTCAAACTCCCAGAAGAACGTCAAACATCTGCTGAAACCCTTGAAGCGGATACTCTTGAAGTCTTGTCTGATCTCAACCATGCGAGTCAAAAAGGATTACAGACTATCTTTGACTGTTCTGTCGGTCGTTCAACGGTCAATCACCCACTTGGTGGTCGCTACCAACTCACACCAACTGAGGCTTCTGTACAAAAATTGCCAGTTCAACATGGAGTAACTCATACTGCGTCAGTCATGGCTCAAGGTTTCAACCCATATGTAGCTGAATGGTCTCCATATCACGGTGCTGCCTATGCGGTGATCGAAGCAACTGCTCGTTTGGTGGCTGCTGGTGCCAACTGGTCTCAGGCTCGTTTCTCTTACCAAGAGTACTTCGAGCGCATGGATAAACAAGCAGAGCGTTTTGGTCAGCCAGTAGCAGCTCTCCTAGGATCTATCGAGGCACAAATTCAGCTTGGTTTGCCATCTATCGGTGGTAAGGACTCTATGTCTGGTACTTTTGAAGAATTGACAGTGCCACCAACCTTGGTAGCCTTTGGAGTGACGACGGCAGATAGCCGTAAGGTGCTTTCGCCAGAATTTAAAGCTGTTGGGGAAAATATCTACTACATCCCAGGTCAAGCCCTCTCTGCAGAGATTGATTTTGACTTGATTAAGAAAAATTTTACTCAGTTTGAAGCCATCCAAGCTGACCATAAAGTGACATCTGCATCAGCTGTCAAATACGGTGGTGTAGTTGAAAGTTTGGCACTTGCTACTTTTGGAAGTCATATCGGTGCAGAGGTAACCTTGCCTGAACTAGAAACGGCTTTGACAGCACAATTAGGTGGATTTGTCTTTACTTCTCCTGAAGAAATTGCTGGATTAGAGAAGATTGGACAAACGAAAGCAGCCTTTACACTGACTGTCAACGGTGTGAAGCTAGATGGACACAAGCTTGACAGTGCTTTCCAAGGCAAATTGGAAGAAGTTTACCCAACAGAGTTTGCCCAAGCTAAAGAACTAGCTGAAGTACCAGCTGTGGTATCAGATGTTGTGATTAAAGCCAAAGAAAAGGTTGAAAAACCTGTGGTTTACATCCCAGTCTTCCCAGGAACCAACTCAGAATATGACTCAGCCAAGGCCTTTGAGAAAGAAGGTGCAGAGGTAAACTTGCTGCCATTTGTGACCTTGAATGAAGAGGCTATTGTCAAGTCAGTTGAAACTATGGTTGACAACATCGGCAAGGCAAACATTCTCTTCTTTGCAGGTGGATTCTCAGCTGCGGACGAGCCAGATGGATCCGCTAAGTTTATTGTCAACATCCTGCTCAATGAAAAAGTCCGTGTGGCTATTGACAGCTTTATTGCCCGTGGTGGCTTGATTATCGGTATCTGTAATGGATTCCAGGCCTTGGTCAAATCAGGTCTTCTTCCATACGGGAACTTCGAAGAGGCCAGCAGTACTAGCCCAACCCTCTTCTACAATGATGCCAACCAACACGTGGCCAAGATGGTGGAAACTCGCATTGCCAATACTAACTCACCATGGCTTGCTGGAGTGGAAGTTGGTGAGATTCATGCCATTCCTGTTTCGCACGGTGAAGGGAAGTTTGTCGTGACAGCTGAGGAATTTGCAGAGCTCCGTGACAATGGTCAAATCTTTAGCCAATATGTTGACTTTGACGGCAAACCAAGTATGGACTCTAAGTACAATCCGAATGGTTCTGTCCATGCCATCGAAGGAATTACCAGCAAGAACGGCCAAATCATCGGTAAGATGGGCCACTCAGAACGTTATGAGGAAGGTCTTTTCCAAAATATCCCAGGAAATAAAGACCAGCACCTGTTCGCGTCAGCGGTTAAATACTTTACTGGAAAATAAGACTTGCAGATTTTCTAATAGATAGTATCAATAATGTAAAAGTCATGTAGATCTAGGTCATGATGATTACAAATGAAAATTAGGTATAAAAAATGACATACGAAGTAAAATCTCTTAATGAAGAATGTGGTGTTTTCGGTATTTGGGGACATCCAGATGCTGCTAAGTTGACCTATTTTGGACTCCACAGTCTTCAACACCGTGGTCAGGAGGGGGCAGGAATCCTCTCCAATGATCAAGGACAACTGAAGCGCCATCGTGACATGGGGCTTTTATCAGAAGTTTTCAGAAATCCAGCCAATTTGGATAAATTGACAGGAGCTGGTGCGATTGGGCATGTGCGTTATGCGACTGCTGGCGAAGCTTCTGTTGATAACATCCAACCCTTCCTCTTCCGTTTTCACGATATGCAGTTTGGTTTGGCTCATAATGGAAATCTGACCAATGCAGCCTCTCTCAAGAAAGAACTGGAACAAAGAGGAGCAATTTTCAGCGCGACTTCGGACTCTGAAATCTTGGCTCACCTCATTCGTCGCAGTCACAATCCTAGTCTGATGGGCAAAATCAAGGAGGCGCTCAGCCTAGTTAAAGGTGGTTTTGCCTATATCTTGCTATTTGAAGATAAGTTGATTGCGGCTCTTGATCCCAATGGTTTCCGTCCGCTTTCTATCGGGAAAATGGCCAACGGAGCGGTGGTGGTTTCCTCTGAAACCTGTGCTTTTGAGGTTATTGGTGCTGAATGGATTCGTGATTTGAAGCCAGGTGAGATTGTGATCATTGATGACAAGGGCATCCAGTATGATAGCTATACGGATGATACTCAGTTAGCAATCTGTTCTATGGAGTATATCTATTTTGCCCGCCCTGATTCTAACATTCATGGTGTCAATGTTCATACGGCACGTAAACGTATGGGTGCTCAATTGGCGCGTGAATTCAAGCATGAGGCGGATATAGTGGTCGGTGTGCCCAATTCTTCCCTCAGCGCAGCCATGGGATTTGCGGAAGAATCTGGTTTGCCAAATGAAATGGGCCTCATCAAGAACCAATACACCCAACGTACCTTTATCCAACCGACTCAAGAATTGCGGGAGCAAGGGGTGCGGATGAAATTGTCTGCAGTTTCTGGTGTTGTCAAAGGCAAGCGTGTGGTTATGATTGATGACTCTATTGTACGTGGAACAACTTCTCGTCGTATCGTTCAGCTTTTGAAAGAAGCAGGTGCGACTGAAGTTCACGTTGCTATTGGCAGTCCAGCGCTAGCTTATCCATGCTTCTACGGGATTGATATCCAGACCCGTCAGGAGCTGATTGCGGCTAATCATACGATTGAAGAAACTCGCAAAATCATTGGAGCTGACAGCCTGACTTACCTCTCTGTTGAGGGGTTGATTGATTCGATTGGGATTGAAACGGATGCGCCAAATGGTGGTCTCTGTGTCGCTTACTTTGACGGTGACTACCCAACACCTCTCTATGACTACGAAGAAGACTATCGTAGAAGTTTGGAAGAAAAGACCAGTTTTTACAAGTGAGTTACTGAGATTCTCCATAAAAGAAAAGGAATAAAGAAATGGCAAATAAAAATGCGTACGCTCAATCTGGTGTGGATGTTGAAGCGGGTTATGAAGTTGTTGAACGGATTAAAAAGCACGTGGCTCGTACGGAGCGTGCAGGTGTCATTGGAGCTCTTGGTGGCTTTGGTGGCATGTTTGATCTTTCAAAAACAGGTGTCAAAGAGCCCGTATTGATCTCAGGGACGGATGGTGTCGGAACCAAGCTCATGCTGGCTATCAAGTACGACAAGCACGATACTATCGGTCAGGACTGTGTGGCCATGTGTGTCAACGATATCATCGCTGCAGGTGCGGAACCCCTCTATTTTCTCGACTATGTGGCGACAGGTAAGAATGAACCAGCTAAGCTAGAGCAAGTCGTTGCTGGTGTGGCAGAAGGTTGTGTGCAGGCTGGTGCTGCCCTCATCGGTGGGGAAACGGCTGAAATGCCGGGCATGTACGGCGAAGATGACTACGACTTGGCTGGATTTGCGGTTGGTGTGGCTGAAAAATCTCAAATCATTGACGGTTCAAAGGTGGCAAAAGGTGATGTTCTTCTCGGACTCGCTTCAAGTGGGATTCACTCAAATGGTTACTCTCTCGTCCGTCGTGTCTTTGCAGACTACACAGGTGAGGAAGTCCTGCCAGAATTGGAAGGCAAGCAACTCAAGGAAGTTTTGCTTGAGCCGACTCGTATCTATGTCAAGTCTGTTTTGCCACTCATCAAGGAAGAGTTGGTCAACGGCATTGCCCATATCACAGGTGGTGGCTTTATTGAGAATGTCCCTCGTATGTTTGCAGCTGATTTAGCAGCTGAGATTGAGGAAGACAAGGTTCCAGTGCTTCCAATTTTCAAAGCCCTTGAAAAATACGGTGAAATCAAACATGAAGAAATGTTTGAAATCTTCAATATGGGGGTAGGGCTCATACTGGCAGTTAGCCCTGAAAATGTAACTCGTATCAAGGAATTGTTGAATGAACCAGTCTATGAAATTGGTCGTATCGTCAAGAAAGAAAACGAAAGTGTCATCATCAAATGAAAAAAATAGCAGTTTTTGCCTCTGGTAATGGCTCAAATTTTCAGGTGATAGCGGAACAATTTCCAGTAGAGTTTGTCTTTTCAGACCATCGTGACGCCTATGTGCTCGAACGTGCAGACAAGCTTGGTGTCCTATCCTACGCTTTTGAACTCAAGGAGTTTGAGAACAAGGCAGACTACGAAGCGGCCCTTGTCGAACTCTTGGAAGAGCACCAGATTGACTTGGTTTGTCTAGCAGGCTACATGAAAATTGTTGGGCCAACCTTATTGGCAGCCTATGAAGGCCGAATCATCAACATTCATCCAGCCTACCTGCCAGAATTTCCAGGAGCTCATGGGATTGAGGACGCTTGGAATGCTGGTGTTGCTGAGAGTGGCGTGACCATTCACTGGGTGGACTCAGGTGTAGATACAGGGAAGATTATCAAACAAGTGCGTGTGCCACGGCTGGCTGATGATACCATAGAAAGCTTTGAAGCTCGCATCCATGAGGCAGAGTACAAGTTGTATCCGGAAGTGTTGGATAGTTTGAAATTAAGGAGAAAGTAAATTTTGAATAATAAAGTTATTAAGACTTTACTAGATAAAGTTAAAGAATTTGAATATTTTTTTAATGAGTATGAAAAACAATTTTACCCTAAAGTAATAAAAATTAGAAATTTATTTCTAGTTAGCTTAATTGTATTTATTATTCTAATGTTGACAAGTTATGTACTTTGGTTCTGGAATTTTGGTGATTTGTGTGTTAAAATAGTTTCTCTTATTTTTACTGTACTTTCTTTGGGGGGCTTTATTTATCTCAGTCGAAAATTTGATAAAATTTCAGATGGAAAACCTAATAAATTTGAAGAGCTATGTAGAGAAATAAAGTATGAATTGATTCTTATGTATGGAGAAAAAGCTAGTTATGCTGTGAAGTTGTTAATAGCTGATTTGACAGATAAACAGGATAATAAAATTAAGAAGTATGAAAGTTTAGTAAAGTCGGTAGGCATAGTTGGTATAATTTTGGTAACGGCTTTTATCACTTTGGCTTTAAATAAATTATTTGTTGCAGATGAGACAGCTATTTCTGTTGAAACATTTTTGGGTTTAATTTTAATCGTAGCTATAATAGTATGGTTGATTAATTTCATAGATAGTGGAATAAAAAATATTATTAAATACCCCATATGGGGTAAAGCTTCAAAAGAAGTGTATCTAATAGATATTTTATACGAAGTTAAATATATGGTTTTGGAAAAGGAGAATATAATGACTAAACGCGTCTTAATCAGCGTCTCAGACAAAGCGGGCATTGTTGAATTTGCCCAAGAACTCAAAAAACTTGGTTGGGAGATTATCTCAACAGGTGGAACTAAGGTTGCCCTTGATAATGCTGGGGTGGATACCATTGCTATCGATGATGTGACTGGTTTCCCAGAAATGATGGACGGTCGTGTGAAGACCCTCCACCCAAATATCCACGGAGGGCTTCTCGCTCGTCGTGACTTGGATAGCCACTTGGAAGCGGCTAAGGACAACAAGATTGAGCTCATTGACCTTGTGGTGGTCAACCTTTACCCATTTAAGGAAACTATCCTTAAACCAGATGTGACTTATGCTGATGCAGTTGAAAATATCGATATTGGTGGGCCATCTATGCTTCGTTCAGCAGCGAAAAATCATGCCAGTGTTACAGTTGTGGTAGATCCTGCTGACTACGCTGTGGTTTTGGATGAATTGGCAGCAAACGGCGAAACCTCTTATGAAACTCGCCAACGTTTAGCAGCCAAAGTATTTCGTCACACAGCGGCTTATGACGCCTTGATTGCAGAATACTTCACAGCTCAAGTGGGTGAAAGCAAGCCTGAAAAACTCACTTTGACTTATGACCTCAAGCAACCAATGCGTTACGGTGAAAATCCTCAACAAGATGCCGATTTCTATCAAAAAGCTTTGCCGACAGATTACTCGATTGCATCCGCTAAACAGCTCAACGGTAAGGAATTGTCTTTTAACAATATCCGTGATGCGGATGCTGCCATTCGTATCATCCGTGACTTCAAAGATCGTCCAACCGTTGTGGCTCTCAAACACATGAATCCATGCGGTATCGGTCAGGCTGATGACATTGAGACTGCTTGGGCCTACGCTTATGAGTCTGACCCAGTGTCTATCTTTGGTGGAATTGTCGTCCTTAACCGTGAGGTGGATGATGTGACTGCTGAGAAGATGCACGGCGTTTTCCTCGAGATCATCATCGCACCAAGCTATACGGATGAAGCGCTAGCCATTTTGACCAACAAAAAGAAAAACTTGCGCATCCTTGCCTTGCCATTTGATGCTCAAGAGGCTAGCGAAGTGGAAGCAGAATACACAGGTCTAGTCGGTGGACTTCTCGTGCAAAATCAAGACGTGGTCAAGGAAAGCCCAGCTGACTGGCAAGTGGTGACCAAACGTCAGCCAACCGAGACAGAAGCGACTGCTCTTGAGTTCGCTTGGAAGGCTATCAAGTACGTCAAATCAAATGGTATTATCGTGACCAACGACCACATGACACTTGGTGTTGGTCCAGGTCAAACCAACCGTGTGGCTTCTGTTCGCCTTGCCATTGACCAAGCCAAAGATCGTCTGGACGGGGCGGTCCTTGCTTCAGATGCCTTCTTCCCATTTGCGGATAACGTGGAAGAAATCGCCAAAGCAGGAATTAAGGCCATCATCCAGCCCGGTGGCTCTGTCCGTGACCAAGAATCCATCGAAGCAGCGGATAAATACGGCTTGACTATGGTCTTTACAGGTGTGAGACATTTTAGACATTAAGAAGATAAAAGGGAAGAAAACAGTTTCTTTCCTTTTTTGGCTTAAAATGCTAACTGAAACAAGATTAAAACGAACTTTTTTGATATAATGTTGGTAAATAATTCGCAAAAGAGGTTGAGGAATGAAACTGCTTGTTGTCGGTTCTGGTGGTCGTGAGCATGCGATTGCTAAAAAGTTATTTGAATCAAAAGACGTGGAAAAAGTCTTTGTAGCTCCTGGGAATGATGGGATGACTCTGGATGGTTTGGAATTGGTAAATATCTCTATTTCCGAACATTCTAAATTGATTGACTTCGCAAAGGCCAATGATGTTGCTTGGACCTTTATCGGTCCAGATGATGCCCTTGCTGCTGGTATCGTGGATGATTTTAACCAAGCTGGGCTTAAGGCCTTTGGTCCGACTAGGGCTGCAGCGGAGCTGGAGTGGTCCAAGGATTTTGCCAAGGAAATCATGGTCAAATATGGTGTTTCGACAGCAGCCTATGGCACATTTTCAGATTTCGAGGAAGCAAAGGCCTATATCGAAAAGCAGGGTGCGCCTATCGTAGTCAAGGCGGATGGCTTGGCGCTTGGGAAGGGTGTCGTCGTTGCTGAGACGGTTGAGCAAGCGGTCGAAGCCGCTCATGAGATGCTTTTGGACAATAAATTTGGTGACTCAGGTGCGCGCGTGGTTATTGAGGAATTCCTTGAAGGAGAGGAATTTTCACTCTTTGCCTTTGTCAATGGTGATAAGTTCTACATCATGCCAACGGCTCAGGACCACAAACGTGCCTACGATGGCGACAAAGGGCCTAACACGGGTGGTATGGGTGCCTATGCGCCAGTTCCACACTTACCACAGAGTGTAGTTGATACAGCGGTTGACACCATTGTCAAGCCAGTTCTAGAAGGGATGATTAAAGAAGGTCGCCCTTATCTGGGAGTTCTTTACGCAGGGCTTATCCTGACAGCTGATGGACCCAAAGTCATTGAGTTCAACGCTCGGTTCGGAGATCCAGAAACTCAGATTATCTTGCCTCGCTTGACCTCTGACTTTGCTCAAAATATCACAGATATCCTGGATAGCAAGGAGCCAAATATCATGTGGACGGACAAGGGTGTGACTCTGGGTGTGGTTGTCGCATCCAAGGGCTACCCGCTAGACTATGAAAGGGGCGTTGAGTTGCCAGCCAAGACAGAAGGCGATGTCATCACCTACTATGCAGGGGCTAAGTTTGCGGAAAATAGCAGAGCACTGATCTCAAACGGCGGACGAGTTTATATGCTCGTTACCACAGCAGCCACCGTCAAAGAAGCCCAAGCCAGCATCTACCAAGAACTATCCCAACAAAAAATAGAAGGACTCTTCTACCGAACAGATATCGGAAGCAAGGCAATTAAGTAAAGATATAAGAATAACGCGCCGTAGTCGCCAAACACGATAATGGTCGTCGTGGTGAAAAGACCAGAACAGTGAATGTTCTGGTCAGGGGGAAACTTTGAGACCTTAGGCTCAAAGTTTAGGAATGAAACCGAAGGTTTGCTTCCGTCCCCACCACCTAAGACCATTATCAAAAAAGAAGAAAAAAGGAAAAATTATGACTAAACCAATTATTTCCATCATCATGGGCTCAAAATCCGACTGGGTAACCATGCAAAAAACAGCAGAAGTCCTAGACCGCTTCGGTGTAGCCTACGAGAAGAAGGTTGTCTCTGCCCACCGCACACCAGACCTCATGTTCAGACATGCCGAAGAAGCTCGTAGCCGTGGCATCAAGGTCATCATCGCAGGTGCTGGTGGCGCAGCGCATTTGCCAGGCATGGTAGCTGCCAAAACAACCCTTCCAGTCATTGGTGTGCCAGTCAAGTCTCGTGCTCTTAGTGGAGTGGATTCACTCTATTCTATCGTTCAGATGCCGGGTGGGGTGCCTGTTGCGACCATGGCTATCGGTGAAGCTGGAGCGACTAACGCAGCTCTCTTTGCCCTCCGTCTTCTTTCAGTAGAGGATCAAGCTATCGCGACGGCTTTGGCAGATTTTGCAGAAGAACAAGGAAAAATCGCAGAGGAGTCTACCAATGAGCTCATCTAAAACAATCGGAATTATCGGTGGCGGTCAACTGGGTCAGATGATGGCCATTTCTGCTATCTACATGGGGCACAAGGTTATCGCGCTGGATCCTGCGGCGGATTGCCCGGCCTCTCGCGTGGCGGAAATCATTGTGGCACCTTATAACGATGTGGACGCCCTCCGTCAGTTGGCAGACCGTTGCGATGTCCTCACTTACGAGTTTGAAAATGTCGACGCTGACGGTTTGGATGCCGTTATCAAGGATGGACAACTCCCTCAAGGAACAGATCTGCTCCGCATTTCGCAAAATCGTATTTTTGAAAAGGACTTTTTGTCAAACAAGGCTCAAGTCACTGTGGCACCCTACAAGGTCGTGACTTCTAGCCTAGACTTGGCAGATATCGACTTGTCGAAAAACTATGTCCTCAAGACTGCGACTGGTGGCTACGATGGTCATGGACAAAAGGTTATTCGTTCAGAAGCAGACTTGGAAGCAGCCTATGCGCTAGCAGACTCAGCAGACTGCGTCTTGGAAGAATTTGTCAACTTTGACCTTGAGATTTCTGTCATCGTGTCAGGAAATGGCAAGGAGGTGACGTTTTTCCCAGTTCAGGAAAATATCCACCGCAACAATATCCTGTCTAAGACCATCGTACCAGCCCGCATTTCTGAAAGTCTAGCAGACAAGGCTAAAGCTATGGCAGTGCGAATCGCAGAACAACTCAACTTGTCTGGAACTCTCTGTGTGGAAATGTTTGCGACAGCTGATGACATCATTGTCAATGAGATTGCTCCACGACCACACAACTCAGGCCATTACTCTATTGAAGCCTGTGATTTCTCTCAGTTTGACACCCATATTCTCGGTGTTCTCGGAGCACCATTGCCAGCCATAAAACTACATGCGCCTGCCGTCATGCTTAACGTTCTCGGCCAGCATGTTGAGGTCGCTAAAAAATATGTCACAGAAAATCCAAGCGCCCATCTCCACATGTATGGTAAAATAGAAGCAAAGCATAATCGTAAGATGGGACATGTGACTTTGTTTAGTGATGTACCGGATAGTGTGGAAGAGTTTGGGGAAGGGATTGATTTTTAGGACAAGTTCATGATACAAATTATCGTTAATACATTTATTGAAAAGGATAAGACTGGAGCAGTTGTCGAAGTCTTGTATGCCAGTGCTGACCAAGATAAGGTACAAGCTAAATATGAAGAACTAGCTGCACAATACCCCGAAAATTATTTAGCTATCTATGATGTACCGCTGGATACGGATTTGAATATACTAGATCATTACCCGTCTGTGTTTATTGGAAAAGAGGAGTTTGAGTAGAAATCTTGCTTTACCTAGATAGCTTATTCCCAACAGCTTAAGAAGAAAGGAAAAATGAACAACATGATCAACCGTTACTCTCGCCCTGAGATGGCGAATATTTGGAGTGAAGAAAATAAATACCGTGCTTGGCTTGAGGTGGAAATCCTCTCTGACGAGGCATGGGCTGAGTTGGGGGAAATCCCTAAGGAAGATGTGGCTTTGATTCGCAAGAAGGCGGACTTTGACATCGACCGTATTTTGGAAATTGAGCAGGAGACGCGCCACGATGTGGTGGCTTTCACGCGTGCGGTTTCTGAGACTCTTGGTGAAGAGCGCAAGTGGGTTCACTATGGCTTGACTTCTACTGACGTGGTGGACACGGCCTATGGTTACCTCTACAAGCAGGCCAACGACATCATCCGTCGTGACCTTGAAAACTTCACTAATATCATCGCTGACAAGGCCAAGGAGCACAAGTTCACCATCATGATGGGGCGTACCCACGGTGTGCATGCTGAGCCGACAACCTTTGGTCTTAAATTGGCGACTTGGTACAGCGAAATGAAGCGCAATATCGAGCGTTTCGAGCATGCGGCTGCTGGTGTAGAAGCTGGTAAGATTTCTGGTGCGGTTGGGAACTTTGCCAATATCCCACCATTTGTAGAGGAGTATGTCTGCAACAAGCTTGGTATCCGTGCTCAAGAAATCTCTACACAAGTCCTTCCTCGTGACCTTCACGCTGAGTACTTTGCAGTTCTTGCCAGCATTGCGACTTCAATCGAACGTATGGCGACTGAGATTCGTGGTTTGCAAAAATCTGAACAACGCGAAGTGGAAGAATTCTTTGCTAAAGGGCAAAAAGGTTCATCTGCAATGCCTCACAAACGCAACCCAATCGGTTCTGAAAACATGACAGGTTTGGCGCGTGTTATCCGTGGTCACATGATTACGGCTTATGAGAATGTCGCTCTCTGGCATGAACGTGACATTTCCCACTCATCAGCTGAGCGTATCATTACACCAGATACGACCATTTTGATTGACTACATGCTCAACCGTTTTGGAAATATCGTCAAGAACTTGACAGTTTTCCCAGAAAATATGATCCGCAACATGAACTCGACTTTTGGTCTTATCTTTAGCCAACGGGCTATGTTGACATTGATTGAAAAAGGCATGACCCGTGAGCAAGCCTATGACTTGGTGCAACCAAAAACAGCCTACTCTTGGGACAACCAAGTAGACTTTAAACCACTTCTTGAGGCAGATTCAGAAGTAACATCACGTCTCACACAAGAAGAAATCGATGAAATCTTCAACCCAGTTTATTACACCAAACGAGTGGATGATATCTTTGAACGTCTTGGACTAGGTGATTAATTAAAAAATAAACAGCGAGCTTCAATCTCGCTGTTTATTTTTTATCGAAAAGACTTAGTCTTCTTTTCTTTTAGTGAGTCCATAGGCTGCTAGTGTGGCCATGAGTCCTGCGACTACTAGTCCTGCAGAATCGTGAGTTCCTGTTTCAGGAAGTTTTTTCTCTATTACCACAGGAGCTGGATCTTGAGGAAGAGCTTTGCTTTCCTCAGCAGGAGCAGTTGATGGAGCTGGTTGGCTTAGGATTTCTAGTTTTGGTTTTTCTTCAGCAATAGCGGCTTGTCCGTTTTCATCGCCTACATGTGTTACCATAGTTCCGACTTCGACTATTTGAGTAACGGCTTCCTGTGCTACGACACTATTTACGAGTGTTTTCACTTCCTTACCATCGGCAGAAGTGCTCACAGAGTAGAAGTTGCTACGATGTCCATTGACACCCTTAGTAATGACTTGTGTTTTTCCTTTGAGTAAGAGTGGATTTTCACGAGTCACTGTGGTAAATGGAATTTCTTCTTCTTGGATATCCAGTCTAGGTTTTACCTCAGTAGTTGGTGCAAGACCACTTTCATCACCCTTGTGAGTTACAGGAGCGCCAACTTCAACCACTTGGTTTATAACTTCTTTGGTTACCTGGCTATCAAGGACTGTTTCTGTTGTTTTTCCATTTTCAGTGAGTACAGAGATGTAATGAGTTCGTTCACCTTTGACTCCTGCTGTGATAATATTTTCCTGACCAGCTGGGAGGTTAGGATTTTCTTTCTTGATAACTTTAAATGGAATTTCTTCAGTTCTTGTGATGAGTTCTGGTCTGGTTTCAACATTGGCAGCCACTTCATTTTCATCTAGGCTTCCTGAATGAGTTGCAGCTGGTTTGAGGCCTTGAAGAGCAGCCTTGAGCTTACCTACTAGTGCGTCTAATTCAGCTTGTTTGCTGCGGTTGAGGTTAAGGTTCAGTCCATCTTTTGCTGCCTTGAGTGCAGCTAGGCTCTCTGTGCTGTATCCGTCTAAGTTTGTAGGAATCTTAGCCAATTCTTCGCGGAGAGCATTATAATTAGCACGGAAGTAGTCTTTGTTGTGGTCTGCAAAGGCAGTCATGAGTTCAAAGATTTCCTCTTCCTTGTACTCAGCGCTTGGTTTATCTGCCCATATAGCTAACATACTACCAACTGTTGGAAGGTCAACTTCAGGATATTTGGTAGAAGCTAGTTGATTGAATGGAACTTTTCCAGAATTTTCAATTGCCTTTGAAAGAGGATAAGCTTCATCTTGTTTGTGATTTCCTAAAACATAGTACCAGTCACCGTTGGTATTCAAGAACTTATAACCTTTGTTTGCTAGATACTGAGGTGATGCAAGGTTGTAGCCCCACCAGCCTTTAGACCAGTAAGAAATCAAGACATCTTTATCGAATTCAGCATCATCCTTGTCTTCATAGTAGAAGCCATCGTTGAAGGCCATTGGTTGTAGCCCTCTTTCCTTAGCCATAGCAGCTAGGCTGTTAGAATAATCTGCGAACTTGTTATAGAGTCCATACCATTTGAGGTAATACCAACCTTGGGCGTTGGTCGCATCATTGGCATATTCATCTGTACCATAGTTGAATATCTTTGATTTATCAGCAAAGTAATCCATATACTTACCGATAAGGGCTTTGGTAAATCCAACTGCTTCTTGATTTTCAAGGTCCATGGTTGTTTTTGAGACCTTATCAAAGTTGGCTTGAGGATTCGTGATGCCAAGTTTTTCCATGGCAACGAGCATAGCATCCATATGTCCTGGACTATTGATAGCGGGGATTAGACCAATACCTTTTTCCTTAGCGTATTGAACAAGCTCTGTCACTTCTGTTTGTGTCAGCGCAGTACCGTTTGGATCGTCGTAGTAAGCTTTCGTTCCTTCGATAATGGCTTTTTTAACGTCATCACTAGCGTAGGTTTTTCCGTTGGCAGTAATGGTCATATCATCGAGTAGGAAACGAAGGCCATCATTTCCTAGAAGGAGATGGGCATCAGAATAGCCGAGCTCGCTGGCCTTGTCTACGATGCGTTTGAGTTGATCTAAAGAGAAGTATTTACGACCTGCATCGATGGAAATGACTTTATTCTTATTCAGTTTTTCAAGTTCGCGTTTAGCATCTTCTTCTTTTTGAGCTTCTGGTGTAAAGACTAAGTTTTTAATAGCTTCTTGAAGGTTAACAATTGCTTGGTTAATGGTATCTTGTTGAGCACGACTGAGGTTGCTATCGAGTGAACGGATGGCTTTTTCAGCTTCTTTGACAGCAGCAAAACTTTCAGCAGTATAGCGGTTAAAGTCTTTTGGAATAGTTTCTAGTGCTTTTTCTGCAGGTTGATAGTTGGCTGCGAAGTATTCAGCGTTGGCATTTGCAAAATGACGCATGAGTTTGAAGAGGCGAGATGGAGAATAACGTGCAGATGGGGTATCGGCCCAAGCAGCTACCATACCACCGATGATTGGGACATCAGCTCCTTCTGTTTTTGGTACAGAAGTGATTGGTGTGTTTTTAATACCATTGAGCCCCTGATCGAGATTGTACCAACCTTGGTCATCAGCGTTTCGTCCAAGAACGTAGTACCAAGCATCATTGGTATTAAGGATTTGGTGCCCTTTTTCAGCTAGTAGTTTAGAAGAAGCAACGTCGTAGCCCCCCCAACCACCAGTCCACATAGAAACGATGATGTCTTTGTCAAAACTACCAAAGCTTGTGTCTCCATTGTAGTAGATACCGTCGTTAAAGGCCATTGGTTTGAGACCGTGAGATTTTACAATACGAGCGAGATCATTAGCGTAAGAGATGAATTTTTCATATCCTTTTTCAGGGTAACCTTCATTTGGATAATATTTATCAGCTTGAAGCACACTCCAACCTTTAGCATCTGTCGCATCATTAGCATATTCATCTAGTCCAATATTGAAAATTTCAGATTTGTTAGAGAAGTAGTTAGCGTATTTGTCAATCAGAGTTTTTGTGAAATCGACTGCTTGTTTATTATTTAAGTCAACAGTTCGTTCCGATTTTTTACCAAAATAATCAAAGTTAGGATTCTCAATGCCAAGTTCTTTCATAGCATGGAGCATAGCATCCATATGTCCAGGACTATTGACAGTTGGAATTACTCCAATTCCTTTATCTTTGGCATAATTAATCAAATCTGTCATCTGACTTTCAGTGAGATGGTTACCATTTGGATCATCGTAATAGGCATTTGTTCCATTTTCAATGGCGCGTTTGACATCATCATTAGAGTAGGTTTTATCGCCCACTTTCATAGACATATCATCCAACATGAAACGGAGGCCATCGTTACCTACCAAGAGATGAAGATCTGTGTAACCATATTCTTTAGCTTTGTCGATAATTTCTTTGAGTTGCTCAGGTGAGAAATATTTACGTCCGGCATCAATTGAAACGATTTTTCGTTTAGCTAATTTTTCATTTTCAGTTGTAGCACGTTCCTTTCCTGCCTCTGTTGCTGGTTTGTCAGCCTCAGCTTTCGTTTCATCTTTTTTAGCTGATTTTTCCTTGTCAGCTTCTGACTTATCAGTCTTGTCTGTATCCGACTCTTTAGAATTAGCCTCTTTCTGCTCTTCCTTTTTAGGGCTAGCTTCTTCTGCCTTTTTATTAGCAGTTTCTTTTTCAGCAGAAGTTGGAGTTACCACTTCTGCTTTATCACTAGGAATTGAACTAACTTCCTCTTGTGGTTTTTCTTCTGTTTTTGGAAGACTAGCTACCTTATCAGTAGCTGGAGTTTCTGTTTCTACAGTTTTTGGAGTTTCTGGTTGAAGCTCTGCTTTAGGTGTTTCCTCAGTCCGATTTTCGGATGGTTGAGGGGAATCAGAAACCGTATGGATGGTCGGTTGGTTTTCTGTAGTAGTAGGAGTAACTCCATCGGCTGCAACAGTCTGTGCTTGGAAGGCAAATCCAATTAGAACAGAAGCTGCTCCTACAGCGTATTTACGAATAGAAAAACGCTGTTGTTTTTCATGTTTCATTGCAAAACCTCCTGATTGCATTGTTATATTGATAGCGATTATATAAATCAACGCCTTTATTTTATTTCTTATATTAACGAGAGTCAAGAGGAGATGACAAAAAACTATAATAAGTATAAAAAAATATAAAATTTAAACTTAAGATTTCAGATTGGTCAGAAAAAATATGTATATATATCTAGTATAATTTTTGGTTCTATTTCTATAAAATATTCCACAAATTATAGAATTTTCCAAAAATAGGTAAGCGCTACCTTTTTGGTGTGGTATAATAAGCATAGAAAAAGCCCAAGCGATTAGCTCAGGCTTTCTTCTTAGTGATCACGGTCACATGAGATGAATTTAATCTTGTAGTAATCAGATCGTTTGTAAGTTTCACTGTATTCTAAAACTTGGCCAGTTGATTCGAGTTTGGTGATTTTAGTTTGTAGGACAGTAGGGAATTGTTCATCGACTCCGAGGACTGAAGCCGCATGTTCTGGAGTTGGAAAGACTATTTCGTTGATTTCTTCAAAGTGTTCATCATTCATGTGAATGTGGTAGTCTAACTTGAAACGATTATAGATAGAACTATAGTATTCAAGGTTTGGATAATTTGCGTTGATATATTGTTCTGGGATGTAGGATGTATGGTAGATATAAACGACACCGTTTGATTCGCGGATACGTTCAATCTTGTAGTAGAATTGATCGCCACGTAGACCCAATTTTTCCAAGTAAACGAGCTTGTTTCCGCGTTCAATTGAAAGAACAGTTACCTTATCATCTTTAGCATTAAAGAGTTCAATATCTGAAAACTCTACAAGCTTGTGTTTGCGTGCACGTGAAACGAAGGTTCCTTTTCCTTGTTGGCGGACAATATAGCCATCTTTAGCAAGGTCGTTTAAGGCGCGGACAACTGTGATAGAGCTGACATCGTACATTGAAATGAGCTCTGCTTCAGTGTAAAATTTATCTCCACTGCTAAACTGCCCAGAGATGATTTTATTTTTTAATTCGTCTTTTATGTATTGATATTTGGGAATTGCCATATTTTTACCTCTATTTTCCTTCTCCATAGAAAATTTTACCATAAAAGCGAAAAAAATAGTAGTCTTTTGAATAAAAAATTAGATAACAGATTAAAAAATTAAGTTACATAGGCATTGTACGTATTTTATAAATGTATTTTGTGCAAAATTATTTTAGGTTCTCTATTCCGAATTTAAAGAGCGTTTGAAATGGGTCTGAAAATGTTTGAAATTAATTGAACGTGTGTATAATAGTAAAATTGCAGTAAATATCCCTACAATTTCTATTGACAATTCAAACAGATTGGTTTATAATGACTATAACAACAAATGAAAGCGCAAACTTTCGCAGTCAGAAGGTAGTTTTATGACACGATTTGAGATACGAGACGATTTCTATTTAGATGGGAAACCGTTCAAGATTTTATCTGGCGCCATTCATTATTTTAGGGTTCCTCCAGAGGATTGGTATCATTCGCTCTATAACTTGAAGGCTCTTGGTTTTAATACGGTAGAGACTTATGTGGCTTGGAATTTACACGAGCCTCGTGAGGGCGAGTTTCACTTTGAAGGGGCTCTGGATTTGGAGCGATTTCTACAGACAGCGCAAGACTTGGGTCTCTACGCTATTGTACGGCCCTCTCCCTTTATCTGTGCGGAGTGGGAATTCGGTGGCTTACCGGCTTGGCTTTTAACCAAGGATATGAGGATTCGTTCCTCAGATCCAGCCTATATTGAGGCTGTCGGTCGCTATTATGACCAGCTCTTGCCACGACTGGTTCCACATCTGTTGGACAATGGTGGCAATATCCTCATGATGCAGGTTGAAAATGAGTATGGTTCTTACGGAGAAGATAAGGCTTACCTAAGAGCTGTTCGACAGTTGATGGAAGAGTGTGGCGTAACCTGTCCCCTCTTTACATCAGATGGTCCATGGCGAGCTACTCTGAAAGCTGGAACCTTAATTGAAGAGGACCTCTTTGTAACAGGAAACTTTGGTTCTAAGGCACCTTACAACTTTTCGCAGATGCAGGAATTCTTTGATGAACATGGTAAGAAATGGCCACTCATGTGTATGGAGTTCTGGGATGGTTGGTTCAATCGCTGGAAAGAACCGATTATCACACGGGATCCTAAGGAATTGGCAGATGCAGTTCGAGAGGTTTTGGAACAAGGCTCTATCAATCTTTACATGTTCCACGGTGGTACAAACTTTGGTTTCATGAATGGTTGCTCAGCTCGAGGAACTTTGGACCTGCCACAAGTTACATCTTATGATTACGATGCCCTTCTGGATGAAGAAGGAAATCCAACTGCTAAATATCTTGCAGTCAAGAAGATGATGGCAACACATTTTTCAGAGTATCCGCAGTTGGAACCACTCTACAAAGAGAGTATGGAGTTGGATGCTATACCAATAGTAGAAAAAGTTTCCTTGTTTGAAACCTTGGATAGCTTGTCAAGTCCAGTAGAAAGCCTCTATCCTAAAAAGATGGAGGAGCTGGGACAAAGCTATGGTTACTTACTCTATCGAACAGAAACAAACTGGGATGCAGAAGAAGAAAGACTTCGTATCATTGACGGTCGAGATAGGGCCCAGCTGTATGTCGATGGTCAGTGGATTAAAACCCAATATCAGACAGAGATTGGGGAAGATATTTTTTATCAAGGTGAAAAGAAAGCGTTATCTAGGATTGACATATTGATAGAAAATATGGGGCGTGTCAACTATGGGCATAAGTTCTTAGCAGATACGCAACGTAAGGGAATTCGGACAGGGGTTTGTAAGGATTTGCATTTCTTACTGAACTGGAAACACTATCCACTCCCACTAGACAATCCTAAGAAAATTGATTTTTCAAAAGGATGGACTCAAGGACAACCAGCCTTTTACGCTTATGACTTTACAGTCCAAGAGCCAAAAGATACTTACCTAGACTTGTCTGAGTTTGGTAAGGGAGTTGCCTTTGTCAATGGGCAGAATCTAGGACGTTTTTGGAACGTCGGCCCAACCCTCTCACTTTATATCCCTCATAGCTATCTCAAGGAAGGTGCCAACCGCATCATCATCTTTGAAACAGAGGGCCAATATAAAGAAGAGATTCATTTAACTCGTAAACCTACACTAAAACACATAAAGGGGGAAAACTTATGACAATTGTAGGATGCCGTATCGATGGACGTTTGATCCACGGACAAGTAGCCAATCTTTGGGCTGGAAAACTAAATGTTTCACGTATTATGGTTGTAGATGACGAAGTTGTCAACAACGATGTTGAAAAGAGTGGTTTGAAACTTGCGACACCACCAGGTGTAAAATTGAGTATTTTGCCAATTGAGAAAGCGGCAGCCAATATTCTTGCTGGTAAATACGATAGCCAACGTCTCTTTATCGTTGCTCGTAAACCAGACCGCTTCCTTGGTTTGGTAGAAGCAGGTGTACCACTTGAAACCCTTAATGTTGGGAATATGTCTCAAACACCAGAAACTCGCCCTATCACACGTTCTATCAACGTAGTAGACAAGGATGTGGAAGATTTCCACAAATTGGCAGAAAAAGGTGTTAAACTTACTGCTCAAATGGTTCCAAATGATCCAATTTCAGACTTTTTGAGCTTATTAAAATAGGAAAAAATTTTTTAGGAGGTCATTGTTATGATACAATGGTGGCAAATTTTACTTCTCACTTTGTACTCAGCTTATCAAATCTGTGATGAGTTGACGATCGTTTCATCTGCAGGTTCCCCTGTATTTGCTGGTTTCATTACTGGTTTAATCATGGGAGATGTGACTACTGGTTTGCTTATCGGTGGTAACTTGCAACTGTTCGTTCTTGGGGTTGGTACCTTCGGTGGTGCTTCTCGTATCGACGCAACTTCTGGTGCGGTTCTTGCGACAGCCTTCTCTGTTTCACAAGGAATTGATGCACCGCTTGCCATTACTACAATCGCTGTACCAGTAGCAACTCTCTTGACTTACTTCGACGTTCTTGGTCGTATGACTACTACCTTCTTCGCTCACCGTGTGGATGCTGCCATCGAACGCTTTGACTATAAAGGTATTGAACGCAACTACTTGCTTGGTGCGATTCCTTGGGCTTTATCTCGTGCCCTTCCAGTCTTCTTTGCCCTTGCTTTTGGTGGTGAATTTGTACAAGGCGTAGTAGACTTCGTTACAAAATACCAATGGGTTGCAGATGGTTTGACACTCGCAGGACGTATGCTTCCAGGTCTTGGATTTGCAATCTTGCTTCGTTACCTTCCAGTTAAACGTAACCTTCATTACCTTGCTATGGGATTTGGTTTGACAGCTATGTTGACTGTTCTTTACTCATATGTAACAGGTCTTGGTGGCGCTGTTGCTGGTATCGTAGGTACTCTTCCTGCTGAAGTTGCTGAAAAAATTGGTTTCGTGAACAACTTCAAAGGATTGTCTATGATTGGTATCTCTATCGTAGGTATTTTCCTTGCAGTGCTTCACTTCAAAAATAGCCAAAAAGTAGCTGTAGCAGCACCTTCTACACCATCAGAAAGTGGGGAAATCGAAGATGACGAATTCTAATTACAAACTAACAAAAGAAGATTTTAATCAAATCAACAAACGTAGCTTGTTTACTTTCCAATTAGGTTGGAACTACGAACGTATGCAAGCTTCTGGTTACCTTTACATGATCTTGCCTCAGTTGCGTAAAATGTATGGTGATGGCACTCCTGAATTGAAAGAAATGATGAAAGTTCATACTCAATTCTTCAATACTTCGCCATTCTTCCATACCATTATCGCTGGTTTTGACCTTGCCATGGAAGAAAAAGATGGTGTAGGTTCAAAAGACGCCGTTAACGGTATCAAGACAGGTTTGATGGGACCATTCGCTCCTCTTGGGGATACAATCTTTGGTTCACTTGTACCTGCTATCATGGGGTCAGTCGCAGCAACTATGGCTATCGCTGGCCAACCTTGGGGGATCTTCCTTTGGATTGCAGTTGCAGTAGCCTATGACATCTTCCGTTGGAAACAGTTGGAATTTGCTTACAAAGAAGGGGTTAACCTTATCAACAATATGCAAAGTACCTTGACAGCTTTGATTGACGCTGCATCTGTACTTGGTGTCTTCATGATGGGTGCTCTTGTAGCAACAGTGATTAACTTTGAAATTTCTTACAAGTTGCCAATCGGTGAAAAGATGATTGATTTCCAAGACATCTTGAACCAAATCTTCCCACGTTTGCTTCCAGCAATCTTTACTGCCTTTATCTTCTGGTTGCTTGGTAAGAAAGGTATGAACTCTACTAAAGCTATCGGTATTATTATCGTACTTGCTTTGGCTCTTTCTGCCCTTGGTCACTTTGCATTTGGAATGTAATTCCTTATGACTAAATCATTAATTTTGGTGAGCCATGGTCGCTTCTGTGAGGAGCTTAGAGGTAGCACAGAAATGATTATGGGCCCACAAGACAACATTTACACAGTAGCTCTTCTTCCAGAAGATAGCCCAGAAGAATTTACTGCTAAATTTGAAGCTGTTATTGAAGGGTTAGATGATTTCCTAGTTTTTGCGGATCTTCTCGGTGGAACACCGTGTAACGTGGTCAGTCGTTTGATTATGGAAGGTCGTGACATCGAACTTTACGCAGGGATGAATCTTCCAATGGTGATTGAATTTATCAATGCGAGCCTGACAGGCGCAGATGCGGACTATAAGATCCGTGCTGCAGAAAGCATTGTGAAAGTTAATGATCTGTTAGCGGACTTCGATGATGACGAAGATGAATAATACTCTTCGAAAATCTCTTCAAACTACGTCAACGTCGCCTTGCCGTAGGTATATGTTACTGACTTCGTCAGTCTTATCCGGCAACCTCAAAGCAGTGCT
>NZ_VMLM01000046.1:10991-17905 GCF_013276695.1 Streptococcus sp. 4155 | reverse complement strand
GTGCTTTGAGCAGCCTGCGGCTAGTTTCCTACAGATTTTAGTTGGAACTCGATTCAATTCATGTGACAACGTGAAAATCGTTAGAGCATTTTATATAGAATATACATGGGAATGGAGTTTACTCCCATTCCCATCTTTAATAGAAAAAGAGGAACTCAATGCTATATTATACAAAAGAAGACTTGCTCGAATTGGGTGCAGAAATCACTACGCGTGAAATCTACCAACAGCCTGATGTATGGAGAGAAGCTTTTGAATTTTATCAAGCAAAACGTGAAGAAATTGCAGCCTTCCTACAAGAAATCGCTGATAAACATGACTATATTAAGGTTATCTTGACAGGTGCTGGGACTTCTGCTTATGTGGGAGATACCTTGCTACCTTATTTTAAGGAAGTCTATGACGAACGCAAATGGAATTTCAATGCCATTGCAACAACAGATATCGTTGCCAATCCAGCAACCTATTTGAAAAAAGATGTGGCAACTGTCCTTGTGTCTTTTGCTCGTAGTGGGAACTCGCCTGAAAGTGTGGCGACTGTTGATTTGGCCAAATCCTTGGTGGATGAGCTTTATCAAGTGACGATTACTTGTGCAGCAGATGGTAAATTGGCTCTTCAAGCTCACGGTGATGACCGTAATCTCTTGCTCTTGCAACCAGCTGTCTCTAATGATGCTGGATTTGCCATGACTTCTAGCTTTACGTCTATGATGTTGACAGCTCTCTTGGTCTTTGATCCTACAGAATTTGCTGTTAAGTCTGAACGTTTTGAAGTTGTATCTAGTCTTGCCCGTAAAGTTTTAGACAAGGTAGAAGATGTCAAAGAGCTCGTTGATTTAGACTTTAACCGTGTCATCTATCTAGGCGCTGGTCCTTTCTTTGGACTTGCTCATGAAGCTCAGCTCAAGATTTTGGAATTAACTGCTGGTCAAGTTGCGACCATGTATGAAAGCCCAGTTGGCTTCCGTCACGGTCCAAAATCTCTTATCAACGAAAATACAGTTGTTTTGGTCTTTGGTACAAGGACAGACTACACTCGCAAGTACGACTTAGACTTGGTTCGTGAAGTTGCTGGTGACCAGATTGCTCGTCGTGTTGTGCTTTTGAGTGATCAAGCTTTTGGTCTTGAAAATGTCAAAGAAGTGGTCCTTGGTTGTGGCGGTGTCTTGAATGATATTTATCGTGTCTTCCCTTACATCGTTTATGCCCAACTCTTTGCTCTATTGACTTCACTCAAGGTAGAAAATAAACCAGATACACCGTCTCCTACAGGTACCGTAAACCGTGTGGTACAAGGTGTTATCATCCACGAATATCAAAAGTAAGACAGTGTTTATGAATTCTTGACAAGAGGATTTGTAAATTATCAGATAAACCATAGATTGTCAGTAGGCTTTCTATGGTTTGTTTGCTTGAGAGAAATAGTAAAAGGAGAACAGAATGAAAGCATACACAGAGCGTGTGTTTGGAAATGTTGAGGGCAAGGATGTCTTGGCCTATCGTTTTGAGACGGACGGTGGCTACCAGCTTGAAGTCATGACTTATGGTGCGACTATCTTGCGTTATGTCACACCTGATAAGGCTGGAAATTTTGCCAACGTTATTTTGGGATTTGATGACTTTGATAGCTATGTAGGTAATAGCCCCAAGCATGGAGCTAGCGTAGGTCCTGTGGCAGGTCGTATTGCTGGCGCGACCTTTGAGCTTAATGGCAAGACCTATGACCTTGAAGTCAACAATGCTAGCAACTGTAACCACAGTGGTTCAACTAGTTGGGATTCGAGTTTGTTTGAATTGGTTGAAGTGAGCGACCATGGCTTGACCCTCTACACAGAGCGTACAGATGGGACAGGAGGATTTCCTGGTAATCTCAAGATTTGGATTAGCTACAACTTGGAAGAAACTGGTGCCTATGAAATCAGCTACAAGGTAATGACCGATCAGGATACGCTGGTCAATCCAACCAACCACAGCTATTTCAACTTGTCTGGTGATTTTACGCAGACAATTGACCGTCATGTCTTCCAACTAAACACAGAGGGTATTTACCCAATCGCTCCCGACGGTGTTCCGGCCAAAACTCCAGATGCTAATCGTGATGTGGTTAAACACATCTACAATGGTGCTTTGTTGAAGGATATTTTTGCAGAAGAAGATGAGCAAATTCAGCTGGTGTCTGGTTTGGACCATCCATTTGCCCTTCCTGCAGGTCATGACAATGCTGGTTTCCTTTATGACCAAAACTCAGGTCGTTTCCTACTCTTCAAAACAGTGGCTCCTTGCTTTGTAGTCTACACAGCAAACTTTGTGGATGAGAGTGTACTTGTGGCTGGTCAGCCAATGGTGCAGCACAATGGGATTGCCCTTGAAGCGCAAGCTTTACCAGATGCCATTCACAGCGACCTCAAAGACCAAGTCATCCTTAAAGCTGGTCAAACCTTCACCAGTAAGACACGTTATGAACTTGTTGTGAAATAAAAAAGCTGGTCAAAAAGTCTTTAAAATTAAAATAACGCATATTGTCAGGTGATGAAAAGTTTGATAATATGCGTTTTATTATGAAATGATTTACTTTATATTATCCTGAAATGGTGTTATTTTTGAGTTATCTGGCTTGACTTTCTTGATGGAAATTATACAATAGTTGTAATAATTACAACGAGAAAAGAGGACCATTTATGACCTATGAATACAAGAGTCACATTTATTTGGCAGAGACAGTTTTAAATGTAAAGGATTTGGCCAGTCAAACAGCCTTTTATCAGCAAGTTATTGGTTTAGAAATCTTATCTCAAACTGAGACAGAGTCCATTCTAGGCCTTGGTGGAAAAGTCTTGGTACAGCTGATTCAAGCACAAGAGAGCGGAGAAGTGAGGGAACATTATGGTCTTTACCATTTGGCCATTCTCTTACCCACACGCAAGGCTTTGGCTGATGTCTTGAAACACCTGACAGATTTACAGATTCCTCTTGTCGGCGGTGCAGACCATGGTTACAGTGAAGCTATTTACTTGGAAGATTTGGAGGGAAATGGCATTGAACTCTATCGAGATAAGCCAGTTTCCACATGGGATATTCGAGAAGATGGACGCATTATCGGAGTGACGGAGGCTCTTGCGGCGCAGGACATTTATGAGTTGGGGGAAAGAGTAGAGCCCTTTATCCTGACAGAAGGTACGAGAATGGGGCATATTCATCTTTCCGTCAAGGATAGTCGAAAGTCCAGCCAGTTTTATCAAAAGGTGTTAGGGCTAGAGGATAAATTCAGTGTGCCTAGCGCTAGTTGGATTGCGGCTGGAGATTACCATCATCATTTAGCAGTTAACGAATGGGGAGGAAAAGGTCTGGATCCGCGTAAACAAGTCCTACCAGGTTTAGCCTACTATGTCATCGAAGTCGCACATAAAGAAGAACTGTTAACGATTGCCCAACGAGCACAAGAAGTTGACGCACCAATCAAATGGATGACATCGAGCCAATTGGAAATCACAGACTCAGATGGAATTGTGACTCGTATTTGCTTAGCTCGATAGACAGGATGTGATGAAAATCAGAGCATCAATTGTAGAAAGTGGTTTTTATTCTAGTATTAGCTTTTCCTCAGTTCATCAGCTTCCTCCTTGACACTTTGTCAGTTTTTGATACAATAGTACAAAATTAGAGGAGGTGGGTTATGATTCAGAAACATGCGATTCCCATTTTAGAGTTTGATGATAATCCTCAGGCGGTTATCATGCCCAATCACGAGGGGTTGGATTTACAGTTGCCAAAGAAGTGTGTCTATGCTTTCTTAGGTGAGGAGATTGACCGCTATGCGAGGGAAGTAGGAGCCAACTGTGTCGGCGAATTTGTTTCTGCCACCAAGAATTACCCAGTATACGTCATCAACTATAAGGGTGAGGAGGTCTGTCTGGCTCAGGCTCCTGTCGGTTCAGCTCCAGCATCCCAGTTTATGGATTGGTTGATTGGCTATGGTGTGGAGCAGATTATTTCCACAGGTACCTGTGGTGTGCTAGCCGATATAGACGAAAATGCCTTTCTAGTCCCTGTTCGTGCTCTACGAGATGAAGGAGCTAGTTATCACTATGTGGGACCTTCCCGTTATATGGAAATGCAGCCAGAGGCTATTGCTGCCATTGAGCAAGTTTTGGAAGTCAGAGGGATTCCCTATGAAGAAGTCATGACCTGGACGACAGACGGTTTTTACCGAGAAACGGCTGAAAAGGTGGCTTATCGTAAGGAAGAGGGCTGTGCTGTTGTGGAGATGGAGTGTTCTGCGCTTGTGGCAGTAGCCCAACTGCGTGGGGTTCTCTGGGGAGAATTGTTGTTCACAGCTGATTCCTTAGCAGACTTGGACCAGTACGATAGTCGTGACTGGGGATCGGAAGCTTTTGAGAAGGCGTTAGAACTGAGTTTAGCAAGTGTTGTGCAACTTTAGTCGCTTTTCTCGGCAGTTTCTTATCTTAGTGAAGGAGAACTTTAAAAGCTTGATTGCTGATTATTTTTTGCCGAATAAAATAGGAAGTCGGTAGTTTTTAGACGTTTCTAGAAATGGACGAGTTTGGATAACCTCTTTTTTAGGATAAGCGTACGCGATGTTTTGTCCATTCCTATTTGAGATATTTCTTCTGTTTTATGGTACAATGGAAACATGTTATTCAAATTATCTAAGGAAAAAATAGAGCTAGGCTTATCTCGTTTATCGCCAGCCCGTCGTATTTTTTTGAGTTTTGCCTTGGTCATTTTACTAGGCTCTCTTCTTTTGAGCTTGCCCTTTGTCCAAGTTGAAAGCTCACGAGCGACTTATTTTGATCATCTTTTCACTGCTGTCTCTGCAGTCTGTGTGACAGGTCTTTCAACCCTTCCAGTAGCTCACACATATAATATCTGGGGTCAAATAATCTGTTTGCTCTTGATTCAGATCGGTGGTCTAGGGCTCATGACCTTTATTGGGGTTTTCTATATCCAGAGCAAGCAAAAGCTTAGTCTTCGTAGCCGTGCAACTATTCAGGATAGTTTTAGTTATGGAGAAACTCGATCTTTGAGAAAGTTTGTCCATTCTATTTTTCTCACAACTTTTCTAGTTGAGGGTTTGGGAGCTCTATTCCTCAGTTTTCGTTTTGTTCCACAACTTGGCTGGGGGCGCGGTCTTTTTAGTTCCATTTTTCTAGCTATATCCGCCTTCTGTAATGCAGGTTTTGATAATTTGGGGAGCACCAGTTTATTTGCTTTTCAGACCGATTTACTGGTCAATCTGGTGATTGCAGGCTTAATTATTACAGGTGGTTTTGGCTTTATGGTCTGGTTTGATTTGGCTGGTCATGTAGGAAGAAAGAAAAAAGGGCGCCTGCACTTTCATACGAAGCTTGTACTATTATTGACTCTAGGTTTGTTGTTATTTGGAACGGCAACTACTCTCTTTCTTGAGTGGAACAATGCTGGAACGATTGGCAATCTCCCTGTTGCCGATAAGGTTTTAGTTAGCTTTTTTCAAACAGTGACGATGCGAACAGCAGGCTTTTCTACGATAGATTATACTCAGGCTCATCCTGTGACTCTTTTGATTTATATCTTACAGATGTTTCTAGGTGGGGCACCTGGGGGAACGGCTGGGGGGCTCAAGATTACGACATTTTTTGTCCTCTTGGTCTTTGCTCGAAGTGAGCTTTTGGGCTTGCCTCATGCCAATGTTGCGAGACGAACGATTGCGCCGCGAACGGTTCAAAAATCCTTTAGTGTCTTTATTATCTTTTTGATGAGCTTCTTGGTAGGATTGATCCTGCTAGGGATGACAGCCAAAGGCAATCCTCCCTTTATCCACCTCATATTTGAAACCATTTCAGCTCTTAGTACAGTTGGTGTAACGGCAAATTTGACTTCTGATCTTGGGAAATTGGCTCTCAGTGTTATCATGCCACTTATGTTTATGGGACGAATTGGTCCCTTGACCTTGTTTGTTAGCTTGGCAGATTACCATCCAGAAAAGAAAGATATGATTCACTATATGAAAGCAGATATTAGTATTGGTTAAGAAAGGAAAGAGAATGTCAGATCGTACGATTGGAATTTTAGGATTGGGAATTTTTGGGAGCAGTGTCCTAGCTGCCCTAGCCAAGCAGGATATGAATATTATCGCTATTGATGACCACGCAGAGCGCATCAATCAGTTTGAGCCAGTTTTGGCGCGTGGAGTGATTGGTGACATCACAGATGAAGAATTATTGAGATCAGCAGGGATTGATACCTGCGATACCGTTGTCGTCGCGACAGGTGGAAATCTGGAGTCGAGTGTGCTTGCGGTTATGCACTGTAAGAGTTTGGGGGTACCGACTGTTATTGCTAAGGTCAAAAGTCAGACTGCTAAGAAAGTGCTAGAAAAGATTGGAGCTGACTCGGTTGTCTCGCCAGAGTATGAAATGGGGCAGTCTCTAGCACATACCATTCTTTTCCATAATAGTGTTGGTGTCTTTCAGTTGGATAAAAATGTCTCTATTGTGGAGATGAAAATTCCTCAGTCTTGGGCAGGTCAAAGTCTGAGTAAATTAGACCTCCGTGACAAATATAATCTGAATATTTTGGGCTTCCGAGAGCAGGAAAATTCCCCATTGGATGTTGAATTTGGACCAGATGACCTCTTGAAGGCAGATACCTATATTTTGGCGGTCATCAACAACCAGTATTTGGATACCCTAGCAGCATTGAATTTGTAAAAGAGGGAGCTTCCCTCTTTTTTGATGCTTAAGATGGTAAATAGAGACAGAAGCCTTGTATTCTAGTAAAAGTTCTTCAAAGGCTGGACTTTATGGTAGAATAGAAAGCAGTGACAAGAGAGAGTAATACTCTTCGAAAGTCAAATTTAAACCACGTCAACGTCACCTTGCCGTAGGTATAGGTAACTGACTTCGTCAGTCTTA
>NZ_VMLM01000046.1:0-10881 GCF_013276695.1 Streptococcus sp. 4155 | reverse complement strand
TTTGATTTTCATTGAGTAAGAAAAATCAGTCCCCTAAAGGAGTAGATTATGAAGTTATTGTCTATCGCCATTCCTAGCTATAATGCTGCAGCCTATCTTCATTACTGTGTGGAGTCGCTAGTGATTGGTGGTGAGCAAGTTGAGATTTTGATTATCAATGATGGGTCTCAGGACCAGACTCAGGAAATCGCTGAGCGTTTAGCCGACAAGTATCCTAACATCGTTAGAGCCATTTATCAGGAAAATAAGGGCCATGGCGGTGCGGTCAATCGTGGCTTGGTAGAGGCTTCTGGGCGCTATTTTAAAGTAGTTGACAGTGATGACTGGGTGGATCCTCGTGCCTACTTGAAAACTCTTGAAACCTTGCAGGAACTTGAGAGTAAGGGTCAAGAGGTTGACGCCTTTGTGACTAATTTTGTTTACGAAAAGGAAGGTCAGTCTCGTAAGAAGAGTATGAGCTACGAGTCAGTCTTGCCTGTTCGGCAGATTTTTGGCTGGGACCAGGTCGGAAATTTCTCCAAAGGCCAGTATATCATGATGCACTCGCTGATTTATCGGACAGATTTGTTGCGTGCTAGCCAGTTCCAACTGCCTGAGCATACTTTTTATGTCGATAATCTCTTTGTCTTTACCCCTCTTCAGCAGGTCAAGACCATGTACTATCTGCCTGTCGATTTCTATCGTTATTTGATTGGGCGTGAGGACCAGTCTGTCAATGAGCAAGTGATGATTAAGCGCATTGACCAGCAACTTAAAGTCAATCGACTCTTGGTAGACCAGCTTGATTTATCCCAAGTGAGCCACCCCAAAATGCGAGAATATCTGCTGAATCATATCGAGATTACGACGGTGATTTCCAGTGCCCTGCTCAATCGAGCAGGTACAGCAGAGCATTTGGCAAAAAAACGGGAGCTGTGGACCTATATTCAGCAGGAAAATCCAGAGGTTTTTCAGGCTATCCGTAAGACCATGCTTAGCCGTTTGACCAAACATTCAGTCTTGCCAGCTCGCAAACTGTCCAATGTCGTCTATCAAATCACCAAATCTGTTTATGGATTTAATTGATATAAGTATTTTATAAGAGGGATTTAAGAAAAATTTTAACTTTTTCTTAGTCCTTTTTAATTTTAGGATATTATACTAGAGTCATCAAATAAAGAAAAACTCTAAGGAGAACCCTATGAAATTCAATCCAAATCAAAGATATACTCGTTGGTCTATTCGCCGTCTCAGTGTCGGTGTTGCCTCAGTTGTTGTGGCTAGTGGCTTCTTTGTCCTAGTTGGTCAGCCAAGTTCTGTACGTGCCGATGGGGTCAATCCGACCCCTGCTCAAGTTGTACCTGAAGAGACATCGGGAACGAAAGAGGGTGACTTAGCAGAAACTCAGGGAGATACTGTTCTTGCTCAAGCGAAACCTGAGGTCGTTGCTGGAAATACGAACTCACTTTCTACACCTACAGAAGTAACTGAAGTGAGCGAGGAGACAAGCCCTTCTCGTCTGGATACACTTTTTGAAAAAGGTGAAGAAGCTCAAGAAAATTCAGAGCTAGCAGATGTCTTAAAAGAAGCTGTAGATACAGCTGATGTGGATGGGAAACAAGCAAGTCCAGAAGATATTAAAAAAGCTGTCGATGAGGATGTTAAAGACAGTATCGATGTCCCAGCGGGCTATCTAGAACAAGCCAAAGCTTCCGGTCCTTTCTTGGCTGGTGTAAACAAACCGCTTAAATATGAACTTTTCGCAGGAGATGGTATGTTGACTCGTCTCTTGCTCAAAGCATCTGACAAGGCTCCATGGTCAGATAATGGTAAGGATAAAAATGAAAAAATTCCACCAGTGAAAAATTTACCTGATGGCAAGTATTACTATCAAGTATCTTTGAATGGTAACACTACAGGTAAGCAAGATCAGGATTTATTAGATACACTTCGTACTAATGGTACAAATACCTATGAAGCTACCCTGACTGTCTATGAAGCAGCCGGTGATAAACCAAATTTGAATAAGGTTGTCAAGGAACGTAAAGTCAATATTACCTTGAACGGTCTTGTAACAAGAAGCGATGTCAAATCTGCAGTTAAAAACAACATCAAAGACAGTATCGATGTTCCAGCAGCCTACCTAGAACAAGCCAAGGGTGACGGTCCATTCACAGCTGGTGTTAACCATGTGATTCCATACGAACTCTTCGCAGGTGATGGCATGTTGACTCGTCTCTTGCTTAAGGCATCTGACAAGGCTCCATGGTCAGATAACGGCGACGCTAAAAACCCAGCCCTATCTCCACTAGGCGAAAACGTGAAGACCAAAGGTCAATACTTCTATCAAGTAGCCTTGGACGGAAACGTGGCTGGCAAAGAAAAACAAGAACTCATCGACCAGTTCCGAGCAAACGGCACTAAAACCTACAGCGCTACAGTCAATGTCTATGGTAACAAAGATGGTAAAGCAGATTTGACAAATGTCGTAGCAACTAAAAAAGTTACTATTAAGATAAATGTTAAAGAAACATCAGACACAGCAAATGCTTCATTCTCATCTTCTAACTCTGGTTCTGGCGTGACTCCGATGAATCACAATCCTGCTACAGGTGCGACTCATCAAACAGCTGCTGACCATAAGGACATGATGGCACCAGCCAAAGAGACTGATAAAGCAATGCCAGCAAATGACCAAATGGAAAAATCAGGTATGAAGACTGAGACTCCAGCTCCAAGTACTACAGATAGCATGCCTGCTGACACCATGACAAGCTCTACCAATACGATGGCAGGTGAAAATATGGCTGCTTCTGCTAACAAGATGTCTGATACGATGATGTCAGACAAGATGATGTCAGATGATAAAGCTATGCTACCAAATACTGGTGAAGCTCAAACATCAATGGCAAGTATTGGTTTCCTTGGGCTTGCGCTTGTAGGTTTACTCGGTGGTCTAGGTTTGAAAAACAAAAAAGAAGAAAACTAATCAGCTAAGGAAATAAATGATGGATAGTGGGCTGACTAAGGCTAGTTTACCAACTCAATCAGCAATCAGGACTTTCTTTCAATAGCAGATTAAAATCATCGTAAAACAATAAAAATAGTGTTATACTTAAAGCAGTATAGCACTGTTTTTATCAAAGGAGAGACAGATGGGAAAGACAATTTTACTCGTTGACGACGAGGTAGAAATCACCGATATTCATCAGAGATACTTAATTCAGGCAGGTTATCAGGTCTTGGTAGCCCATGATGGACTGGAAGCGCTAGAGCTGTTCAAGAAAAAACCGATTGATTTGATTATCACAGATGTCATGATGCCTCGGATGGATGGTTATGATTTAATCAGTGAGGTTCAATACTTATCACCAGAGCAACCTTTCCTATTTATTACTGCTAAGACCAGTGAACAGGACAAGATTTACGGCCTGAGCTTGGGAGCAGATGATTTTATTGCTAAGCCTTTTAGCCCACGTGAGCTGGTTTTGCGTGTCCATAATATTTTGCGCCGCCTTCATCGTGGGGGCGAAACAGAGCTGATTTCCCTTGGCAATCTAAAAATGAATCATAGTAGTCATGAAGTTCAAATAGGAGAAGAAATGCTGGATTTAACTGTTAAATCATTTGAATTGCTGTGGATTTTAGCTAGCAATCCAGAGAGAGTTTTCTCCAAGACAGACCTCTATGAAAAAGTCTGGCAAGAAGACTATGTGGATGACACCAATACCTTGAATGTGCATATCCATGCTCTTCGACAGGAGTTGGCAAAATATAGTAGTGACCAAACGCCCACTATTAAGACAGTTTGGGGGTTGGGATATAAGATAGAGAAACCGAGAGGACAAACATGAAACTAAAAAGTTATATTTTGGTTGGATATATTATTTCAACCCTCTTAACCATTTTGGTTGTTTTTTGGGCTGTTCAAAAAATGCTGATTGCGAAAGGCGAGATTTACTTTTTGCTTGGGATGACCATCGTTGCCAGCCTTGTCGGTGCTGGGATTAGTCTCTTTCTCCTATCGCCGGTCTTTACGTCGTTGGGCAAACTCAAGGAGCATGCCAGGCGGGTAGCGGACAAGGATTTTCCTTCAAATTTGGAGGTTCAAGGCCCTTTAGAATTTCAACAATTAGGCCAAGCTTTTAATGAAATGTCCCATGATTTGCAGGCAAGCTTTGATTCCTTGGAAGAAAGCGAACGAGAAAAGGGCTTGATGATTGCCCAGTTGTCGCATGATATCAAGACTCCTATCACTTCAATCCAAGCGACGGTAGAAGGGATTTTGGATGGGGTTATCAAGGAAGGAGAACAGGACCATTATCTAGCAACCATTGGACGCCAGACGGAAAGACTCAATAAACTGGTTGAGGAGTTGAATTTTTTGACCCTAAACACAGCTAGAAATCAGGTGGAAACGACCAGCAAAGACAGCATTTTTCTGGATCAGCTCTTGATTGAGTGCATGAGTGAATTTCAGTTTTTGATTGAGCAGGAGAGAAGAGATGTCCACTTGCAGGTAATCCCAGAGTCTGCCCGGACTGAAGGAGATTATGCTAAGCTTTCTCGTATCTTGGTGAATCTGCTCAATAACGCTTTTAAATACTCTGCTCCAGGAACCAAGCTGGAAGTGGTGGCTAAGCTGGAGAAGAACCAGCTTTCAATCAGTGTGACCGATGAGGGGCAGGGCATTGCCCCAGAGGATTTGGAGAATATTTTCAAACGCCTTTATCGTGTCGAAACTTCGCGTAACATGAAAACAGGTGGGCATGGTCTTGGTCTTGCGATTGCGCGTGAATTGGCTCATCAATTGGGTGGGGAAATCACAGTCAGCAGCCAGTACGGTCTAGGAAGTACCTTTACCCTCCTTCTCAATCTCTCTGGTAGTGAAAATAAAGCCTAAAACCCCTTTACAAATCCAGCTATTCATGGTAAAATAGATTTTGTGTGAAATATCAGCAGGAAAGCATGAAGCTCGTCAACAGGTGTCTTATGATAAGTAACCTTGGCTGTTTAGGCGAAGGGCATCTGCACGAATCAGGGCTTTCTAAGTGACTATTTCCACCGAAATATTATTTATATCAGGAGGACATTCACATGTCACGTTATACAGGACCATCTTGGAAACAATCTCGTCGCCTTGGCCTTTCACTTACAGGTACAGGTAAAGAATTGGCACGTCGTAACTACGTACCAGGACAACACGGACCAAACAACCGTTCTAAATTGTCAGAATACGGTTTGCAATTGGCTGAAAAACAAAAACTTCGTTTCACTTACGGTGTAGGTGAAAAACAATTCCGTAACTTGTTCGTACAAGCTACAAAAATCAAAGGCGGGATCCTAGGTTTCAACTTTATGCTTCTTTTGGAACGTCGTTTAGATAACGTTGTTTACCGTCTTGGTCTTGCGACTACTCGTCGTCAAGCTCGTCAGTTCGTAAACCACGGTCACATCCTTGTTGACGGGAAACGCGTTGATATCCCATCATACCGCGTAACTCCAGGTCAAGTGATCTCAGTTCGTGAAAAATCATTGAAAGTTCCAGCAATCCTTGAAGCAGTAGAAGCTACTCTTGGACGTCCAGCATTCGTATCATTCGACGCTGAAAAATTGGAAGGTTCATTGACTCGCTTGCCAGAACGCGACGAAATCAACCCAGAAATCAACGAAGCACTTGTCGTTGAATTCTACAACAAGATGTTGTAATATTTTATTAAATATGATAGGCTGTAAAGCCTTGAAACTAAGCACTTTAGGCCTCTATCCTAGAGTGCTTTTTTGATTTCTCTTAGTATCCAGCTATAATCGTTGAGACATAACTAGACCGATATAGTCCAAAGTGATATAATAGTCTAAAGGAGGTGCTACCATGAATGTTTTAGAAAAAAACACACAGGTAAATTTTAAGACTAACAGAGACTTGTTAGAGAAAGCTAAAGCTATTATCACAGCGCAAAATCTTGATATGACAGCCAGTTTTAACTTGTTTTTAGAACACATTGTAGAAAATAAAGCCTTGCCATTTGAAACTCAAGTAGATAAAGAAAGAGAAGAACTTCTATCAAGGTTGCGTGCTGAAATTGCTCGTAGCTTTGAGGATTTAGAACATGGAAGAACTTACAGTCTTGATGAAGTGAGGGCTAACCTTGGAATTTAACGAGAAGGCATATAGCATCATTATCTCCGAAACGGTACAAGAACAGCTAAGAGGTATTAAAGATTATATCTCAGCTAACTACTTTTCAGAACAGGCAGGAGCAAACACAGTTAAGAATGTTCTTTATGGTTTGGAGCGTCTTGAAGTCTTCCCAGAAGCAGGATTTGATGCTGACGAAAGAGTAGGAGGGATTATATACCCACCCCACAAAACTCGATGCATCATTTTAGGAGATTACCTAGCATTCTATCATATTTTAGAGGACAGAAAAGCTGTCTTTGTATCAGATATTATTCATAGCAAACAGGACTACATCCGCTTGTTCAAGAAAAAATAGCGCCTATATATGAACTGCACCCCAAAAGTTAGATTTTTTCTGTCTAACTTTTGGGGTGCAGTTCAATTGGAATGTCCTTATTTTTATTATGGGATTGACAAATGAGGTTAAGGTTCAGATCTATGAACTTAGAAAGCAAGTACAAATCTTTAATCAGCTTTCAAAAAGATTTTGTGTAGATGTTTCGGGCTAAGGTATGTGACAAGATGAATTGATCGTTATGGAATAGAGAGTGTTAAAAATGGGAAGAATCGTTACTATTCCCCTGAATTAAAACAAGAAATAATCAATAAAAGCCTATATAATAACAAATGTATTAAAACTAAGAAAGACTTAGCTCAGTGTAATACAGAACCAAATCTTATAGATAAATTATTTGTCTAATTTTTTAGGAATTATATCTCTAAACAATATCATTTAACAATTAAATTGTTAGATCTAGCTTAAATTTCTGGTTTAATTCATTTATTGTATCACTATCATTATATTCCTTAAATATTCTCATAGCTTTAGAACATTCTTTTTTACCTAACTCTATTTGATTAGTTTTTATAAGATAAATACCTTTTAGGAAGAGTAAATAATTCTTTTCAAAATAATATCCTTGTCTGGTCAGTAAATTTTCTAAATCATCTATAAAAAATTGAGCGTTATTTAACAAATTATTTTTTAATAATAATTCTAAATTAAATAAATATAAAGGAATTACTCTATGTGTTCCCATATTTGTTTTTAAAAAATGTCGTGTTTTCTTGATTACCGCTCTATATAATAAGCTTATGGTTTTAGTGTTCATAAAAAACACCGAATTATAAAAAATTTTCAGTTCATACTCCATCCAAGTATCTACCGAAAGCAAATACTTTATTATCTCATTGCATTTAGATGTATTATAAGGAAGATTTACAAGGCGATTAATCTGTTGTTCAGCAATCAATTTTATGTGAAAATTGCATAAACTTCTTTCCTGCTTTTGTTTTAGCTCTATTTTCTTTATTAGTTCTTGTAACAAAATGATATCTGAAGAGTTTACAGCATGTTCTAATTCTTCAAAAAAGCATTCTTTTTTGGAATAATAGCAATGAACTAATTCTTCAAATTCCGAAAATGATATCCCCAGGCGATTTAACAATATGTAAAAATGATCAATAGATAATTTTGTAATCCCATTTTCGAAACGAGAAATAGTTGACTCACTAATCTTATCACAAGCCAAATCTTTAAGACGAAAATTTTTTGAAATACGGATATCCTTTAAAACTGCTCCAAAATTTTCCATAGTATTCCTCTTCCATTTCTGCAAAAAATAAAACCTGTTTTTTTATTTGTGATATGATTATACAAAAATAAAACAGAAAGGACAATATGATTATGAAAAAAATTTTATTGTCATCAGTTGCTTTACTGAGCCTAGTGGCAACACTACCAGTAAATAGTCCAGTTTCTGCTCAAGAATCTATCTCTCCCAAGTCTTATAGTCACTCTAATGGCAGTTGGATTCAATCGAATAGCCGTTGGTGGTATAAACACTCTGACGGTTCTTACACTAAAAACGGGTGGGAAAAGATCAATGAAACCTGGTACTATTTTGATAGTGAAGGTTGGATGAAAACAGGTTGGTTTAATGAATATGGAAATTGGTATTATCTAGATACTAGTGGTGCTATGAAAACAGGATGGTGTTTGATTTCTGGTAGTTGGTACTATTTAAATACTAGCGGTGTCATGCAAACTGGCCTACAGACTATCGAAGGAAAACAATATTATTTGGCTGCCAGCGGTGCTATGCAGACAGGTTGGCACAATATTGGAGATGATACTTATTTCTTTGCTAGTAGTGGAGCAAGACAAACGATTAATCGCCGTGCTTTAGTTCTTGGTGAAACATCAACGAGAGCAGTACCTATCGAAGACGTTAATGCTATGGAAAAGGTTTTTGGTAACCAAAACTTTAGTAAAGTTGTTCGTTTCCCAGATAAAACTAAGTCCGAGATTATTGCAAAAACGCAAGAGCTTTTCAAATCTTCTATCGAAAGCGATGTGAACTATCTTTACCTTACTTGTCATGGAGGAAGAGACGGAAGAATCTATCTTGGTAGCGATGGTCAGACATTTTCAGGCTGGGAATTGGCATCTATACTGAAACAATATAAAGGTAAGTTTGTGGTTATGCTGGATTGTTGCTATTCAGGAACAATTATAGATGTAGGTAAGTCAGACAAAAAGGTTGCCTCCAAGTCTGAAGAAAAATTTGATGAACAAGCATTTTTGGCAGGATTTTCAACAGGAGATGTAGCAAGCAAGAATGGTGAAATGCTTGATTCTAAATTCCTCGTACTATGTGCCTCTTGGAAAGGCGAAGAATCGTATAGTGTAGTCGGAGTAGGTAGTCTTGCCACCAGATACTGGGCAATGGGTACAGGTTGGGATTCACTTCAAAATAGAATGATTTCGCCTATGGCAGACACCAATACTAACGGAAAAATTACTTTAGAGGAACTGTATCAATACTCTTATCCTCTAGTCCTTGAAGCTGCATCACAAATTCACGAAGAGCAACATGTATCAGTTTATCCTAAAAACAGTCAATTTGTTTTATTCCAAAAATAAGGAGTTAAGAAAATGAAAGTATCAAAAAAAATCACACTATTTGGTTTATCTCTAGCAGGTCTAGCTTTATTAGCTTTCCCTCATTCAGGTCAAGCCTTTGAGTTGGAAGAAGAATGGGTTATTAAGGGTGGGGTTAAGTATCAAGATGGCAAAATTCTTCGATTTAACAATGGCCATGAAGTGGATATCAAAGTCTTGGATTTGCCAAAAACTGAGAAAATCGAGTGGACGGTTAGTCTCAATGGTCAAGATCAGACTATCAATTTCCTAGGTCAAGAAAAGGACAAATCTATGGTCGGTACAGAGGGGCGTTACCTGAATTTCTATGTACCTTATGGCTATAGAGGAGATATCAAGGTAGAAGCCAAGAGCGGAAATGAAGTAAAGACCTGGTCCACTAAAGTAGTAGATGATGTATATAATGATGGCGGAAAGAGTGGTTACTTCCGTATTGACGAATCAAATGATCAACACACCTACCTTGATGCAAAATGGGACTATCAAACTAAGACCTACACTGCTACCTTACCAGAGACTCTCAATGGTCAAAAAGTGTTTGCTTGGGAAGACGACTATGTAGAATTGAAACTTCAAAAACCAGGAGTTATCAGTCATTCCTACAGAGGGGGAGGAGCCTTCAAAATACTTTATCCGATTCTAAAAGCAGAAAGCTGGCTAAAAAAGAATTACAGTGAAAAGTGGTACTATCAAAAACAAGGTCAATTAGTTAAAAATGCTTGGGTTAAGGACAAGGGAACTTGGTACTTTATGAATGATAAAGGAGTCATGTTCAATCAAACTTGGCTCTATCAGGGTGGCAACTGGTATGCCTTTAAATCATCAGGAGCTATGATTGCTAGCAATTGGCTATATGATAATAACTCTTGGTATTACCTAAAGGACTCAGGTTCTATGGCGACAGGTTGGATCAAAGATAGTGGATCTTGGTATTATCTAAACAACTCAGGTTCTATGGTAACAGGATGGGTAAAAGATAGTGGATCTTGGTACTACCTTGCTTCAACTGGTAAGATGCTTCACAACACCTATACACCTGATGGTTACTATGTAGATGCCAGTGGCGCTTGGAAATAAATTTTAAACAGAGAAAATCTACTGAGAAGGTAGGTTTTCTTTTTTAGTCAGTGAATAATATATAGTAGATTGAAACTAGAATAGTACATCTGGACTTCTAAAACATTACTAGAAATTGATTTGATTGTCCTGATTGATTTGTCCTATTTTTATTTCATTTTACTATAGAATAAAGTAGATCAGAAATTTAGCAGGGTTATTCTCTTTTACTAACAATCTGCTTACAAAAATTAAACAAGAGTATTTTAAAAATTAGACCCATTGTGAACTTTAGTAGTAAACAAAAATCTGGGAAAAAAGTTTTATAGTCATTTAGTTTTTAAAAAGCGTTCCAAACATTCAAAAATAGTTGGGACTTCCCTTAATAAATCTGTTACTTTCTTTTTCAAGATAGCCCAAGCTTGCTCAATAGGATTCAAATCCGGTGAATATGGCGGTAGAGGTAAGAAAAAGTGTTTATCTTGGATGCAGAGTTCATCCAAAATGTTCTTGGGATCAAAACTAGCATTGTCCATGATAATAACATGAGGTGTCTTCAAAGCAGGCAGGAGTTGCGTTTTGAACCACTCCACAAAGAAATCGCTTGTCCTGCTGTTCTTGTAAATCATGGGAGCTATAAACTCTCCGTCTACTTGTCCTGCAACAATTGAAGTTCGCTCAAAACGACGTCCGCTAATCTTTTCATAGACTTTCTCCCCTC
>NZ_VMLM01000045.1:0-26865 GCF_013276695.1 Streptococcus sp. 4155 | reverse complement strand
CACGGGTGGTTATGACTTACAAGGAGTCTACTATGAAGAAACTATTCATATTATTATCAACTTTTTTTCTCAGCTTCTTCCTTGCTTGGATTATTGTCTTACGTGCGCCACAATATTTATATGCAAGCTATGATTCCGTTTCTTTACTTCGTGTCAAAAAAGATACTCAGGAACCGACGCGTGAGGTATTTGAACAGGAATTGGAGAATTTTGCAAACTCAGAACAGAGTTTAATAGCTAGAAGAATTGTAGAGCCGAGTAAGGATGGGACGACTAACTTTACTTATGCAACTTATGGTCAGGGAACTTTACCAAAAGAATTCCAAGAAGCTAGCCAAGAAAGTCGTGAACGTAGTGATCCGCTAAATAGTTATCTCCTTTTGTCAGGCTCCTTGACGAAAGAAAAGCTTGCCGATAAATTAGGAGATTTGGGTTATAAAGCAATTGCTGACCGAAAGATACCGCCCTATTCTCTTGCTTTTCGAATATTACTAAATCCCCTTATTTTAATTAGTTTAGCAATATTTGGCTTATCTTTCTTTGCTTTAGTGATTATCACTCGGATTAAGGAAATGAGAGCTGCAGGTATAAAACTCTTTTCTGGTCAGACTCTCTTATCCATCATGGGGCATTCTTTATCGACTGATATCAAGTGGCTCCTTCTATCAGCCCTCCTTTCCTTCCTAGGTGGGGGAGTCCTTCTTTTTAGTCAAGGTTTGTTTTATCCTATCTTGTTAGCCACCTATGGTTTTGGGATTAGTTTCTATCTGTTGTTTTTATTGGCGATTTCAATTTTACTAATGCTCCTTTATCTAATGAGTTTGAATTACAAAGCATTAGTTCCCGTTATTAAGGGGAGATTACCCCTTAAACGCCTGATGATTTTAACTCTATTGTGTCAGTTGGTTGCTGTTTTTACAGTGGGCTACGCTGTTAAGACAGGCTTGACGTCTTACCAACGATTGAAAGAACTTGAAATTTCAAAACAAGCATGGCAAGACAGAGCAGACTATTATCAAATTTCTTTTGGCTTAGGTGATAGAGGAAAAGATACAGAAAATCAGAGCAAGTGGTATGCCTTTGCCAAGGAAGCAATCGAAGAAGAACAGGCTCTATTTGTAAAAGATAATCTCATTCATTTTGCAAATCCTCAAGGAAAAAATGAACAGCGAGAGACACTGGATACCTATAGTCCAGATGCTAATACGCTCTATGTCAGCCCAAGTTATTTGGACAAGGAAAAGGTCGTGGTAGATGCTGAGACCAAACAGAAGTTAGTCCATCTTCAAAAAGGAGAATTTGGACTCTTATTACCAGAATCTCTTCGTTCACAGGAAGCAGAACTTAAGAAAGCTTTTGAAGAAAGTTTGAACTATTACGGGCAATCAAGTGAGGAGGCAAGTGCTCCTTTAGAGTATGAAATGAGAGCGATTATTAGCTATCTTCCAACTGGAGAAAAGCGATTTGTTTATAATAACGGTGAAAGCCCAGTATCCATTCAGTACTTAACCGATTCGATTTTAGTTGTATTTACTCCAACATCTACAGGTGATAGTTTCATTTCAAAATATGTTTGGTCTATCAATGCTGGAAAACAACTTTTTATCAAAGGATATGAGAGTGGGCTAGAACTCTTGAAGAAAGCTGGAATTTATGAGCAAGTATCTTATCTTAAAGAAGGAAGAAGTGTTTATCTAACTCGTTATAATGAAGTTCAAACTGAAACAGCAACTTTAATCCTAGGAGCTATTGTTGGAATAGCTAGTTCCTTGTTACTCTTTTATTCTGTCAATCTTCTATATTTCGAGCAATTCCGCCGAGATATTCTGATTAAACGAATTTCAGGTTTACGATTTTTTGAAACACATGCTCAGTATATGGTTAGTCAATTTGCCAGTTTTGTATTTGGTGCTAGTCTCTTTATTTTAAGCAGTCGAGACTTGGTGATTGGCTTGCTCACTTTATTCGTCTTTCTAGCTAGTGCAGTTTTGACGCTTTACCGTCAAGCGCAGAAAGAATCTCGTGTTTCTATGACAATTATGAAAGGAAAATAGGATGATTGAACTAAAGAATATATCTAAAAAATTTGGAAGCCGTCAGCTATTTTCAGATACCAATCTTCATTTTGAAGGTGGGAAAATTTATGCCTTAATCGGTACAAGTGGCTGTGGTAAGACAACACTCTTGAATATGATTGGACGATTAGAGCCGTATGACAAAGGGCAAATTATCTATGATGGCACCTCTCTTAAGGACATCAGGCCTTCTGTTTTCTTTAGAGATTACTTAGGATACCTATTTCAAGATTTTGGCTTAATTGAAAGCCAAACCGTCAAAGAGAATCTCAATCTGGGTTTAGTTGGTAAAAAGTTGAAGGAAAAAGAGAAAATCTCTTTGATGAAACAAGCTCTAAACCGTGTAAACCTCTCTTATTTGGATTTAAAGCAACCTATCTTTGAATTATCAGGAGGAGAAGCACAACGTGTTGCATTAGCGAAGATAATTTTAAAGGATCCACCTTTGATTCTCGCAGATGAACCAACTGCTTCACTAGACCCCAAAAACTCTGAGGAATTACTTTCTATCCTAGAATCTTTAAAAAATCCGAATCGGACCATTATTATTGCGACCCACAATCCTCTGATTTGGGAGCAAGTGGACCAAGTCATTCGAGTTACCGATTTATCACATAGATGATATGGTAAGATTCATACTCAATGAAAATCAAAAAGCAAACTAGGAAGCTAGCCGCAGGCTGTACTTGAGTACGGCAAGGCGAAGCTGACGTGGTTTGAAGAGATTTTCGAAGAGTATCAGTTAGAAGAAAGAGTCACAAACACACTTTGTGGCTTTTTTATTTCCATAAAAATGGTAAAATAGTAGGAGTAGAAATGGAGTTCGAGACATGAAAGTAATAGATCAATTTAAAAATAAGAAAGTCCTTGTTTTAGGTTTAGCCAAGTCTGGTGAATCTGCAGCTCGTTTGTTGGACAAGCTAGGTGCTATTGTAACGGTAAATGATGGGAAGCCTTTCGAGGACAATCCAGCTGCCCAAAGTTTGCTGGAAGAAGGGATCAAGGTTATCACAGGTGGTCATCCTTTGGAACTTTTGGATGAAGAGTTTGCCCTCATGGTGAAAAATCCAGGCATCCCATACAGTAATCCCATGATTGAAAAGGCTTTGGCAAAGGGAATTCCAGTCTTGACTGAGGTGGAATTGGCTTACTTGATTTCAGAAGCGCCCATTATCGGTATCACAGGTTCAAATGGAAAAACAACCACAACGACCATGATTGGGGAAGTTTTGACTGCTGCTGGGCAACATAGTCTTTTATCAGGAAATATCGGCTATCCAGCCAGTCAAGTGGCTCAAACTGCGACAGATAAGGACACGCTTGTCATGGAACTTTCTTCTTTCCAACTCATGGGCGTTCAAGAATTCCATACTGAGATTGCGGTTATTACCAACCTCATGCCAACTCATATCGACTATCATGGGTCATTTGAGGAATATGTAGCAGCCAAGTGGAATATCCAGAACAAGATGACAGCAGCTGATTTCCTTGTCTTGAACTTTAACCAAGACTTGGCAAAAGAGTTGGCTACCAAAACACAGGCTACTGTTGTTCCATTCTCAACACAGGAAAAGGTTGATGGAGCTTATCTGGAAGATGGTCAACTCTACTTCCGTGGTGAAGTAGTCATGGCAGCGAGTGAAATCGGGGTTCCAGGTAGCCACAATGTAGAAAACGCCCTTGCGACGATTGCTGTAGCCAAGCTTCGTGATGTGGACAATCAAACCATCAAGGAAACTCTTTCAGCCTTCGGTGGTGTCAAACACCGTCTCCAGTTTGTGGATGACATCAAGGGTGTTAAATTCTATAACGACAGTAAATCAACTAATATCTTGGCAACTCAAAAAGCCTTGTCAGGATTTGACAATAGCAAGGTCATTTTGATTGCAGGTGGTTTGGACCGTGGCAATGAGTTTGACGATTTGGTTCCAGATATTACTGGACTCAAGAAGATGGTCATTCTTGGTCAGTCTGCCGAACGTGTCAAACGGGCAGCAGACAAGGCTGGTGTGGCTTATGTGGATGCGACTGATATTGCAGATGCGACCCGCAAGGCCTATGAACTTGCGACTCAAGGAGATGTAGTCCTTCTCAGTCCAGCCAATGCCAGCTGGGATATGTATGCTAACTTTGAAGTACGTGGCGACCTCTTTATCGACACAGTAGCGGAGTTAAAGGAATAATATGAAAAAAATTGTCTTTACAGGTGGGGGGACGGTTGGACACGTTACCCTCAATCTTTTGTTAATGCCCAAGTTCATCGAAGATGGCTGGGAAGTCCACTATATCGGGGACAAGAGTGGTATCGAACACCAAGAAATCCTCAAGTCAGGTTTGGATGTCACCTTCCATTCCATTACGACTGGAAAATTGCGTCGCTATTTCTCTTGGCAAAATATGCTGGACGTCTTCAAAGTTGGTTGGGGAATTGTCCAATCGCTCTTTATCATGTTGCGACTTCGTCCACAGGCCCTTTTTTCAAAGGGAGGCTTTGTCTCTGTACCGCCCGTTATCGCTGCGCGTGTGTCAGGAGTGCCTGTCTTTATTCACGAATCTGACCTGTCTATGGGCTTGGCCAATAAAATCGCCTATAAATTTGCTACGAAGATGTATTCAACCTTTGAGCAAGCTTCAAGTTTGTCTAAGGTTGAGCATGTGGGAGCAGTGACCAAGGTTTCAGACCAAAAAACTCCAGAACCAGATGAATTGGTGGATATTCAAACCCACTTTAATCCTAAATTGCCAACTGTATTGTTTGTCGGTGGTTCTGCAGGAGCTCGTGTCTTTAACCAATTGGTGACAGACCATAAGAAAGAACTGACAGAGCGCTACAATATTATCAATCTAACTGGAGACTCTAGCCTGAACGAGTTGAACCAAAATCTTTTTCGTGTTGACTATGTGACCAATCTCTATCAACCCTTGATGGAATTGGCTGATATTGTTGTGACACGAGGTGGTGCCAATACGATTTTTGAGCTCTTGGCCATGGCAAAATTACATGTCATTGTGCCGCTTGGGCGTGAAGCTAGTCGTGGTGACCAGATTGAAAATGCAGCTTACTTTGTAAAAAAAGGCTATGCAGAAGAGCTTCAAGAAAGCGATTTGACCTTGGATAGTTTGGAAGAGAAGCTTTCTCACTTACTAAGCTACAAGGAAGACTATCAAGCTAAGATGAAGGCTTCCAAGGAATTGAAATCTCTAACAGATTTTTATCAATTGTTGAAAAAAGATTTATCATAAGGAAAGTAAATGTCAAAAGATAAGAAAAATGAGGGCAAAGAAATCCTCGAAGAATTGAAAGAGTTATCAGAATGGCAGAAACGAAACCAAGAATATCTAAAAAAGAAGGCTGAGGAAGAGGCAGCCCTAGCTGAGGAGAAAGAAAAGGAAAGACAAGCTCGAATGGCTTCAAAATCTGAAGATTCAGATGCAACCGAGGACCAAGAGAGTGAATCTGATTCAAAAGACCCAAAATCAGCTAAGGATGATACCGAAGAAAAAGTAGAAGAGTCAGAATACGTCAAAAAAGAAGTATCCAAAGAAGAATCAAAGTCCAAAGAGCCAAAGAAAGAGGATAAAAAGGCAGATAAAAAGCCTGTAAAGGAAAAACCGGTCAAACCGAAAATTCCAGGAATCCATATCTTACGAGCCTTAACGATTTTATTTCCATGTCTGCTTTTATTGATTGTCTCCGCCTACTTACTCAGTCCTTATGCGACCATGAAGGATATTCGTGTCGAGGGAACGGTGCACACTACGTCTGATGATATTCGACAGGCTTCAGGTATTCAGGATTCGGATTATACGATTAACCTTCTGCTAGACAAGGAAAAATATGAAAAGCAGATTAAGTCTAACTATTGGGTTGAATCAGCTCAACTTGTTTATCAATTTCCAACCAAGTTCACTATCAAGGTCAAGGAATATGATATTGTGGCCTACTATATTTCTGGTGAAAACCATTATCCTATTCTTTCCAGTGGTCAGCTTGAGACCAGTGCTGTGAGTTTGGTCAGTCTACCAGAAACTTATATATCAGTTCTCTTTAATGATAGTGAAAAAATCAAGGCTTTTGTCTCAGAACTTTCTCAAATTAGCCCAGAACTCAAGGCGGCTATCCAAAAGGTGGAACTAGCTCCCAGCAAGGTCACTTCCGATTTAATTCGATTGACCATGAATGATTCGGACGAAGTCTTGGTTCCTCTATCTGAAATGAGTAAGAAACTGCCTTATTACAGTAAGATTAAGCCTCAATTGTCAGAACCAAGTGTGGTCGATATGGAAGCTGGAATCTACAGCTACACTGTAGCGGATAAATTGATTATGGAAGCAGAAGAAAAAGCCAAAAAAGAGGCCGAAGAAGCTGAGAAAAGGCAGGAAGAAGAACGTAAACGTTTAGAAGAAGAACAGAAAAAACAAGAGGAAGAGAGCAATCGAAACCAAACGACCCAGCGCTCATCGCGTCGCTAGGTTTTACCTTTTTTCTCATAGTACTTTAGTGACTAGTTTTTACGTTTAATATTTGACATCTGTTTTTCTTTATGTTACATTATGCAGTGTAATCGATTGCAAAATAATTTTTTATGAAGAAGGTAACACATATGTCAGATGAAGTATTCTTATTTGAAGAAATTGAAGAAATCGTAGCCTCTACAGATGGTGAATTTTGGGGGAGTTTTACTTGGAACTGGGGTAGTTCTCTTAATTGGAGTAGCCTATTGTTAAAAAGATAGGGAGTGATAATCATGCAAGATAACTTTTTATTTGAGGAAATTGAAAAAATTTCAGTACCAGTTAGTGATTTTTCAGCTGGACTTGCAACAGGTATCGGATTTGGTTTAGCAATCCTTGCTCTTGCTGGTTGTTGAAGTTTGTTCATTTACTAACATTAAGCTTTTTCAATTTCATTTTAGACAGTCATTTGAATTTTCCGTATTAGTCTTGCAGCAAGAGATTAATAGAATTAGTCATTATTTTATTGATTGCGGACTGAGGGACTAGAGTATGTTTTACTTAGCCCCTCTTTTATTTATTAAAGGTTAGGTTTGTTATGAGAATTGTTGATAAGATTAAGATATTACCTACTCCTTATGAGGGACAGTATCATCTATATATACCATCCAGTAAGAAACATGTATTAGTTGGGAAACAGGAAAAAAATGGTTAGAGCAACTAATAGGTCAAGAATTTACCATATCGGACTTATTAGTGTTAGTAGGGAAGAAATATTATTTAAGATTTTATATTGTTCTTAGTAAAATGGGACTTATAGATTCTATGAAATCACGAAAAAAGATAAATATTTTTAAAATATCTTGGGACTTTAATATAACATTATCTGAAAAATTAAACTATAAAAGATTTAATAAGAATTTTGAAAAAATCCTATTTGGTATTTTCCCATTGGCTCTTATTTTGCAATGTTTTATTATGTATATTTATAGGGCGGATATTTTGACTAATTTCCAAAACTTTCCAATAACGCTAAACATTCTTTTATTTTGGTTGCTTGTTGTTATTATGTCTGTAACGATACATGAATTTAGCCATGCAATAATTGCTAATAATTATCAAATTGAGATCCCAAATTGTGGAATAATGCTACTTTTGTTTAATTTGGCTTTTTTTGTAGATTTAAGTGGGGTGCAATTCTTAAAAAATAAAAAACAATTTTTGAAAATTATGTTAGCAGGAATTGCTTCAAATTCGATTTTATCACTTACAGGTTTACTTGTTTTATTGTTCACATCGTATAAATTGCTTGGACTCTTATTTTTTATCATTAACTTAGGTATGATTTTTATTAATTCAATTCCTTTTTTTCAGTATGATAGTGGTATTATTTTAAGATACTTGAATTCTAACAATAATAACTTGAATTTTCAATATATAGTTCAACTTTTAATAGCATTTGTTATTATTTATTTCCCTTTGAGTCAACTATTACAGTTTTTGACACCTAATATTATTGTTCGTAGTATAGGAGGGGTGGTTGTTTCTATACTGCTTTCTATATTATATATGAGAGGAAGGACGAAATATGTTCTACGTAAATAGTTATATTTTTGCTTATAAAAAAGAAGGTATAATGTATTTGCGTGTTCGGAGTATGCGGGAAATAGCTATAGAACCTCAAATTTCGCAAGAATTTATCAACGATCTATTTAATAGTTGTAAGGAACTATTAGAGATAGAAGAAGTATTAGGCAGTAAACTAACATTTGAACTACTAAATGAACAAATTTTAATTTCGGATGAGATAGATATTGATAGTAGATATTCTAGAACTAAAGGTTGCTATTCGTTATTTTATAATGAAGAGTATAATAAAATACAGAATAAAACAGTATTAGTATTAGGAGCAGGAGCCTTAGGATGTTATATATCTCTAAGTCTAAGTATGTATGGAGTGAGGAAACTTATTGTCGCTGATTACGATATAATAGAACCATCAAATTTAAATAGGCAAATTCTTTATACAGAGTCGGATGTTGGTAAGGAGAAGATTAATGTTCTTTCTGAAAAAATACACAAGTATAATTCAGATGTTCAGGTAGTACCTATTTCTATTAAAGTTTCTTCAGTAGAAGAATGAGAAAAAATTGTTGCGGAATATGGGAGTATAGATTTTATCGTTAAAGCAATTGATACGCCCATTGATATTATAAAAATTGTCAATCAATTTGCTGTATCGCATAAGATATCCTACATATCAGGAGGGTTTAATGGATGCTATCTTATTATTGATAATATATATATCCCTACCATCGGTTCTTGCTTTGGTTGTCGGAATATAAACAAAGATATAAATAAGTACACTTTATCTGATAAGACAAAGTGGCCGACTACACCAGAGATGCCTGCTATTTTGGGAGGGATAATGACTAATTTAATAATTAAAATATTTCTGGGATGTTATAATGAAATCCTAATAGATAACGCTTACGTTTATAATATGAGAAATCATGCTCTAAGTCAAGAAAAATATGTTCTGGAAAACGGAGAATGTCCAATTTGTAAAAAAATAATAAAGTGAAAGATAACAATATTAGAGCGAAAACATTTATTCGTTCAGTTTGTTTTTGCTTATTATCAGGAGGAGTAGCTTTTTTATCTGCTATTGGGCAGTTCACTGTTATAGAAACACAATTAATAGTATTGTTCTTGGGTATTATTTTTGCCATCATTGGAAAATATAGTATGGCTTTTTTCATCGTTTGAGATTTTATTTTTGCTTGTTAATTTTAGAACATTTATTCAGTTACCAGTGGATATTTTTATTGGTATGATAATATTTTTAATGCTGTGGATATTTATTATGTTAGGTATAGTGTGTCTTAGTTATTATATAACTTTATTATTTAGCAAGGAGGCTTAGTATGTTTAAAAAAATAGGTATAATGAGTATTTGCATATATATAATTATTTTATACTGCTTGAGAATGTATCGTATTATCAATAATATTGAAACAATCTTGCTAACGGTTATATGCTTAATGTTATTGTTTTTTTTAAGACGTTTATTTGATAAAGATAAGTAAATAGATGTTAAGTAAAAATGTAGAATATAAAGGAGGTGCAATGAGTATGATTGAAGTTAGCCATTTATCAAAAAGTTTTGGTGATAAAATAGCTTTAAATAATATAAGCTTCACTGTTAAAGAAGGTTAGATTTTTGGATTTTTAGGACCATCTGGTTCTGGAAAGACCACAACGATTAATATTCTGACTGGGCAGTTCCTTGCCGATAAAGGACAATCTATTATTTTGGGACAAAAATCTCAAAATTTAACAAGCGGTGAATTAAAGAGAATTGGATTGGTTGGCGATACAAGTGGATTTTATGAGAAAATGTCTCTGTATAACAATCTTCTTTTTTATAGTAAATTTTATAATATTAGTAAATCACGTGTTGATAATTTGTTAAAGCGAGTAGGATTATATGATAGTCGCAAGATGGTAGCAGGAAAATTATCCACTGGAATGAGGCAACGAATGCTTTTAGCACGAGCTCTTATCAACAACCCCGCTGTACTCTTTCTGGATGAACCGACCTCAGGTCTAGATCCCACAACTTCTCGAACAATTCATGAGTTAATTTTAGAATTGAAAACAGCAGGGACAACGATTTTTCTAACGACTCATGATATGAATGAAGCAACTCTTTTATGTGATTATGTTGCCTTATTAAATAAAGGAAAATTAGTTGAGCAAGGAGCTCCTTCTGAACTCATTCAAAGATATAATAAAGATAAAAAGATTAAGTTTACAGATTATAATGGGAATCAGATAACTTTTGATTTTACATCACTAGAACAGGTATCTCAGGCTGATCTGGAAAATATTTTTTCAATTCATTCATGTGAGCCTACTTTAGAAGATATTTTTATCACATTAACAGAAGGAAAGCTAAATGCTTAAACGGTTTCTGGCTTTGGTATGGTTGCGTTGTCAAATTATCCTTTCCAATAAGAGTATTTTATTGCAAGTTTTAGTGCCTTTTGCTTTCACATATTTTTATAAATATCTTATGGAAACACAGGGGAAGGTCAACGATCAACAGGCATTAGTTCTTTTGATGATGTGTTTACCTTTTTCTTTGGCTTTGGCTGTTGGAAGTCCTATAACTATTATCTTGTCTGAAGAAAAAGAAAAGTACAATTTACAAACTCTTCTGTTGAGTGGTGTTAAAGGCTCCGAATACATTTTATCAACTATGTTTCTTCCTTTTTTGCTAACTTTTGTGATTATGGGAACTACTCCTCTTATTTTAGGAGTTACAATTGTACATACTTTTAATTATATTACAATCGTTCTTCTAACCTCTTTATCCATCATTTTATTCTATTTATTGATAGGTTTAACCGCGAAGAGCCAAGTAGTAGCTCAGGTTATCAGTCTTCCTGCTATGATTTTAGTTGCTTTCTTACCGATGCTATCTGGTTTGGATAAGACAGTTGCGAAGATAACAGATTATAGTTTTATGGGACTGTTTACTAAGTTTTTCACAAAATGGGAGGAATTTTCATGGAATAAAACTCTAATTCCTAATCTAACACTACTTATTTGGATTGTTCTTCTATTAACTTTAATTACGCTAACTATTAGGAAAAAGAAAATTTCTTAATTGAGTTATTTTAATGATTATAAACACAAGTGGGAAGGAAAAAATGAACTGATCTTTTTGACAGCAATTCTACAGAATAGTCTTATTGCTATATTTTGATTTGAGTGTACGAAAAAAGAAAAATAACAATAGTGCTCATACTAATTGCAGAAGTTTTGGGTGATAAGATAACTGATAAATTGCAATAAAAAATGCAACATTTTTAAATCTCCTCTATAAGTGCTTCAAAAAGTGCTTCAAAACCTGTCTTGTAATCCAAGTATTTTTGGGGACGGTGATTAATAAGCTAGCAAAGCATCATTAAGGATTTTTTCGGTAATTGTTGCCAAATCGGTTTAAGAAAATACCCACGAAGAAGTCCATTCGCATTCTCATTACTTCCCCTTTGCCAAGATGAATAGGCATCCGCAAAATAAAACAGAATTCCCATTTGTTCAATTAAAGGGTAACAAGCAAACTCTTTTTCTCTGTCCGAAGTGAAAGTCTTTAACTATTCTTTTGGAAAGAGTCTTGTGAGGTGTTCAATAGCAGTCAACATGGATTTAGCTGTTTTTACTTGACAAGTACTAGTAGAAATAATAGAATAATAGAAAACCTTTAAAGCAGTCCAGAGAGGCAGCTAAGGTTAGACGGTGAAAGGGTGGAGACTACCCATTTTTCGTGGAACCTTGCTGTTGGCAGGTTCCTTTTTTCGTGGCTTCTGTTGGCCAGACTCTCTCACTAGCAAAGGTAAAAGGAGAAACCTATGCGAGAACATCGTCCAGTCATTGCTCTTGATTTTCCTAGTTTTGAGGCGGTCAAGGAATTTTTAGCTCTTTTCCCAGAAGCGGAAAGTCTTTATCTCAAGGTAGGGATGGAGCTTTATTACGCAACGGGGCCTGGGATTGTGTCCTACCTGAAAGGCTTGGGTCATAGTGTCTTTTTAGATCTCAAGCTTCATGACATTCCTAATACAGTCAAGTCAGCCATGAAGGTCTTGTCTCAGCTTGGTGTCGATATGACTAATGTCCATGCGGCTGGTGGTGTAGAGATGATGAAGGCGGCGCGTGAAGGTCTTGGGAGTCAAGCCAAATTGATCGCTGTAACTCAGCTCACATCAACGTCAGAAGCTCAGATGCAGGAGTTTCAAAATATCCAAACCAGTCTGCAAGAGTCTGTGATTCACTATGCCAAGAAGACAGCTGAAGCTGGCTTGGATGGTGTTGTTTGCTCGGCTCAGGAAGTACAAGTCATCAAGCAGGCTACCAATCCAGATTTTATCTGTCTGACACCAGGGATTCGTCCAGCTGGTGTTGCAGTTGGAGATCAAAAACGAGTCATGACACCTGCTGATGCCTATCAAATCGGCAGTGACTATATCGTAGTGGGACGTCCCATTACCCAAGCTGAGGATCCTGTTGCAGCTTATCATGCGATCAAGGATGAATGGACACAGGACTGGAATTAAAGAACTAGATTAGAAAAATAAAAGGAGAATACCATGACACTTGCTAAAGATATCGCTAGCCACCTCTTGAAAATCCAAGCCGTTTACCTCAAACCAGAGGAGCCTTTCACTTGGGCCTCTGGTATCAAGTCGCCGATTTATACGGACAACCGTGTGACACTTGCCTATCCAGAGACTCGTACTCTCATTGAAAATGGTTTTGTGGAAGCTATCAAAGAAGCCTTTCCTGAGGTTGAGGTGATTGCAGGAACTGCAACAGCAGGGATTCCACACGGAGCTATTATTGCTGACAAGATGAACCTGCCATTTGCCTACATCCGTAGCAAACCAAAAGACCACGGAGCTGGTAATCAAATCGAAGGTCGCGTAGCTCAAGGTCAAAAAATGGTAGTGGTTGAAGACCTTATTTCAACGGGTGGTTCTGTTCTTGAAGCCGTAATAGCAGCTAAACGCGAAGGAGCAGATGTACTTGGAGTTGTAGCGATTTTTAGTTACCAATTGCCAAAAGCAGATAAGAACTTTGCAGATGCTGGTGTGAAATTGGTGACGCTTTCTAACTACAGTGAACTCATCCACCTAGCCCAAGAAGAAGGCTATATCACGCCAGAAGGACTCGACCTTCTAAAACGCTTTAAGGAAGACCAAGAGAATTGGCAAGAGGTGTAAAAAATCAAAAGACTAAAAGGTTAAAAATTATACTATTCTGTCATATCAGGTGTATGAATGACAAGATTCAAGTTGTTAATGTTTTTTACGTCAATTGTTTCAGTTTTAGATTTGCTTGGCTTGCTCTTATATAAAAAGTAGCACACGTCATGAAAGTTACAAGGGTTAAAGTATAATCCATAAATATTGTCAGATCCCTTTTCTGATATTTTGGAATTTCTTGCTTATCCCAGTCTTTTCAGTGATTTGGCTCAGTAATCTTAGCGTCAAGTTCTTTTTAGTTTTGAAAGATTATCCGTGAATTTCTTGCTTATTTATGATAAAATGGGAGTATCGCAAAAAATGACTCATCGTATTCAATTTTGAGTAAATCTAGGAGGATCCCATGTCAACAGAACATATGGAAGAACTAAATGACCAGCAGATCGTTCGCCGTGAAAAAATGGCTGCGCTCCGTGAACAAGGAATCGATCCTTTCGGAAAACGCTTTGAACGCACTGCAAATTCACAAGAATTAAAAGATAAATTTGCTGACCTCGATAAAGAACAATTACACGATAAAAACGAAACAGCTACTATCGCAGGACGCTTGGTAACCAAACGTGGTAAAGGTAAAGTAGGTTTTGCCCACCTTCAAGACCGCGAAGGTCAAATCCAGATCTACGTTCGTAAGGATGCTGTCGGTGAAGAAAACTACGAAATCTTCAAAAAAGCAGACCTTGGTGACTTCCTTGGTGTCGAAGGTGAAGTGATGCGTACGGATATGGGAGAACTCTCTATCAAGGCTACTCACATCACACACTTGTCTAAGGCCCTTCGTCCTCTTCCTGAGAAATTCCATGGTTTGACAGACGTTGAAACAATTTACCGTAAACGTTACCTTGACTTGATTTCTAACCGTGAAAGCTTTGAACGCTTTGTCACTCGTTCAAAAATCATCTCTGAAATTCGTCGTTACCTTGACCAAAAAGGTTTCCTTGAAGTGGAAACACCTGTTCTTCACAACGAAGCTGGTGGTGCCTCTGCCCGTCCATTTATCACCCACCACAATGCCCAAAACATTGACATGGTGCTTCGTATCGCGACTGAGCTTCACTTGAAACGCCTTATCGTGGGTGGTATGGAACGCGTCTATGAAATTGGCCGTATCTTCCGTAACGAAGGAATGGATGCTACTCACAACCCTGAGTTTACTTCTATCGAAGTCTACCAAGCTTATGCTGACTTCCAAGATATCATGGATTTGACGGAAGGCATTATCCAACATGCTGCTAAATCAGTTAAGGGCGACGGTCCAGTCAACTACCAAGGAACTGAAATAAAAATCAACGAACCATTTAAACGTGTTCACATGGTGGATGCTATCAAAGAAATTACTGGTGTCGATTTCTGGCAAGACATGACTTTGGAAGAAGCTAAAGCTATCGCTGCTGAGAAAAAAGTTCCTGTTGAGAAACACTATACTGAGGTTGGTCACATCATCAATGCCTTTTTTGAAGAGTTTGTTGAAGAAACTTTAATCCAACCAACCTTTGTCTATGGACATCCAGTAGCTGTATCTCCACTGGCTAAGAAAAATCCTGAAGACCAACGCTTTACTGACCGTTTCGAGCTCTTCATCATGACTAAGGAGTACGGTAATGCCTTTACTGAGCTCAACGACCCAATCGATCAGCTTAGCCGTTTTGAAGCCCAAGCTAAAGCTAAAGAACTTGGTGACGATGAAGCGACAGGTATCGACTACGACTACATCGAAGCCCTTGAATATGGTATGCCACCAACAGGTGGTTTGGGAATCGGTATCGACCGTCTCTGCATGCTCCTCACGGATACAACTACTATCCGTGATGTATTGCTCTTCCCAACAATGAAATAAGCTCTTATCCTCTGGTACTTGCCAGGGGATTTTTGGCTCTTTGTCAACTGTAGTGGGTTGAAGTCAGCTAAGCTCGAGAAAGGACACATTTCGTCCTTTCTTTTTTGATGTTCAGAGCGATAAAAATCCGTTTTTTGAAGTTTTCAAAGTTCCGGAAACCAAAGGCGTTGCGTTTGATGAGTTTGATGAGATTATTGGTTGCTTCTAATTTGGCGTTAGAATAGTGTAGTTGAAGGGCGTTGACAATCTTCTCTTTATCTTTGAGGAAGGTTTTAAAGAAAGTCTGAAAAAGAGGATGAACCTGCTTAAGATTGTCTTCAATAAGTCCGAAAAATCTGTCAGGCTCCTTATTCTGAAAGTGAAAAATCAAGAGCTGGTAGAAATCATAGTGGTGTTTCAAGTCTTCTGAATAGCTCAAAAGTCTATCTAGAATTTTTTTTATTGGTCAAGTGCATACGAAAAGTAGGGCGATAAAATCGTTTATCGCTGAGTTTACGACTATCTTGCTGGATGAGCTTCCAGTAGAGCTTGATAGCCTTGTATTCATGAGACTTTCGATCCAATTGATTCATGATTTGGACACGGACACGACTCATAGCACGGCTTAGATGTTGCACAATGTGAAAACGATCAAGAACAATTTTTGCATTAGGGAGTGAAACAGTCTGGGAGACTGTTTCAGCCTGAGCCTAGAAATTCGAAAGCGAAGCTGTTTAGCCAAGTCATAGTAAGGACTAAACATATCCATAGTAATAATTTTGACGCGACATCGGACGGCTCTATCATACTTAAGAAAGTGATTACGAATGACAGCTTGTGTTCTACCCTCAAGAACAGTGATGATATTGAGCTTGTTAAAATCTTGCGCAATGAAACTCATCTTTCCCTTGGTGAACTCATACTCGTCCCATGATATAATCTCCGGAAGGCTATTGTAAAAAAAATAAAATTAGGTTATAATGACTTCTGATAAATGATTTTACTACAAAAGGTTGGGTTAACTAAGGTGATGTTATGAAAACAGGGGCGTTAAGAATTTATTTTGGTTATGCTGCAGGAGTTGGAAAAACCTATGCTATGCTTAGAGAAGCGCAGCGAGCTCAAAAAGCTGGAGTAGATGTGGTAGTAGGTTACATTGAACCTCATAATCGACCTGAGACTATGGCTTTACTGATTGGTCTTGAGCAATTATCTCCTAAAACAATAAAATATAAAGGTATCACCTTAAATGAGTTTGATATTGATACTGCTTTAAGGCGTCAACCACGCATTATTTTAGTGGATGAATTGGCTCATACTAACTGTTTTGAGTCACGTAATAAAAAGAGGTACCAAGATATTAAGGAACTGCTTTATGCAGGGATTGATGTCTATACTACTGTAAATGTCCAACATATTGAAAGTTTAAACGATGTGATTGAAGCTATTACAGGGATTCAAGTTAATGAGATAATTCCAGATGCTATTTTTGATCAGGCTGATCAGATTGAACTTGTAGATATTGACCCATCAGATTTACTTGAACGATTGGATAAAGGAAAAATTTATTCTAAATCGCAAGCTAAATTGGCCAAGCGTCACTTTTTTACTGAAGAAAAGTTAATATCTTTGAGAGAAATCGCTTTGCGCAAAGCAGCTGATCAGATTAATGGAAGTGCTTTTCGAGGAAAAAAAGTTAAAGATAGTATTGTGACCAAGGAACATGTCTTGGTCTGTGTGTCACCCTCTCCCTCCTCTTCACATGTCATTCGCGCTGCTTCAAGATTAGCAAGTGCTCTTAATGCAGACTTTACAGCCCTGTATATTGGTAGTTTAGATAGGGAACTGACTAATCAGGAGTTACATCAGAACTTGGAATTGGCAGAGCGGTTGGGAGCTAAGGTGACAGTTATGGATTATAATAATGTGACCAAGCAGATTGCTGATTACGCAAAATTGAGCCGTGTTTCTAAGTTAGTAGTCGGAAAAAGTGGCTCCAGAACTATTTGGCCTAAAGAAAATATTGTGGAAGTTCTTAGTAAGAATGTTCCTGATTTGGATATGTTTGTAGTCCATAATACTAGAGGAAAAAAAGAGACTTCGGTTGGTAAGCTCTCGTTGCCTTCTTGGTTTTCTAAATGGCAATTTTCTTTCAGTGATTTGGTTAAAACACTGGTGGTATTGTTGCTAGTAACCTTAACAGGTCTTTTATTTCGTTTCTGGAATCTCAGTACCAACAACGTTATAATAATATATATATTAAGCGTTCAAATAAATGCTGTTTGGACAAAAGGAAAACTTTATAGTGTGATTTCTTCTATTTTATCAGTTCTTTGTTTTAATTACTTTTTTGTGGCTCCCTACTACACTTTTACTTCTTTTACTCCTACTTATCCTATGACTTTTGCTATTATGTTAATTACTGGTCTGATTACTTCTAGTCTCATAAAAAGGATTCAAGAGCAGGCAAGATTATCTACTGAAAAATCTTATCTAACAGAGTTGTTACTACAAACAAATAGAGGATTATCTCAGGCAGACTCTATTCCTTCTATTTTAGAAGAACTAGCTATTCAAGTCAAAAAATTATTGAATAGTGATGTGGTGATTTATCCTGTAACAGGTGGTACTTTGGAGACGCCGAAATATTTCCCTACCAGTCATTCTTTGAGGACCTTAGCTGATTACTATCAGTACAATGAGCGAGGAGTGGTTGAGTGGGTTTTATATAATAATAAACAAGCTGGAGCAACAACAAACACCTTGTCTGCTGCTAAATTTCTGTATTTATCTGTCAGAGGTAAAGATTCTGTTTTTGCTATTATTGGTATTTTAATAGAGGATAAAACAATGATTGACCTGTTTGAAAAATCTGTTATTCTAACTGTTTTAGGAGAGGCATCCTTGGCATTAGAAAAAGAAGCATTACGCGAAGAACAACAAAAAATGGAACTTAAAATACAAAAAGAACAGTTAAGGGTTGATTTGTTAAGGGGAATCTCACATGATTTGAGAACTCCACTTACAAGCATATCAGGTCAGTCTAAATTAATGATGGAGACGGGGGGAATCATGGAGAAACAGCGTATGATAGAATTAGCTGCCTATATTTACGATGACTCTATGTGGTTGATTAATCTGATTGAAAATTTATTGTCAATTACTAAATTGGATAATGATACTACTCTTTCATTAAGAATAAATGTTTTCGATGAGTTGATTGAAGAAGCTTTGAAACATGTGGATCAACATATTAAGAATCATGACTTTGTTTTAATTTTATCAGATGATTTATTAATAGCTAAAATGGATGCTCCCTTGATTGTGCAAGTACTGGTTAATATCATTAACAATGCAGTTAAATATACGCATGAAGGATCTTTAATTACATTGACGAGTAATAGAAAGGATCAGAACCTGGTGGTTGAGGTTTCTGACGATGGTCCTGGTATTAACGATCAAGCAAAAGAAAAGATTTTTGACCTTTTTTATACATCAGAAAATTTGGCATCCGATGGTAAAAGAGGCCTAGGTATAGGACTATCTTTATGTAAGAGTATTATTACAGCACATGGGGGGACTATTTACGTCCATGACAATACTCCTAAAGGAGTTATCTTTGGATTTACACTACCACTAGCGGAGGTGAATGTATTACATGAAAAATGAAAATGTTAAGATTTTAATTTGTGAAGATGACTCTTCCGTTAACAGACTTTTATCCTTAGCAATGGAAGTTGAAGGTTATCATTATGTATCAGTTCGGACTGGAGAGGAAGCTTTGCGTCAGATCATTTCGCAATTTCCAGATTTATTATTATTGGATTTGGGTTTGCCAGATATGGATGGTAAAGACATTATTGACAAGATTCGTAGCTTTTCACAGCTACCTGTTATTGTTGTTAGTGCACGTGGAGAAGAAAGTGACAAGATTGATGCACTTGATGCTGGGGCAGATGATTATTTGACGAAACCCTTTAGCATTGATGAGCTTTTCGCTCGGTTAAGAGTTAGTCTTAGGAGGTCAAAGCAGATTAATCAACAAAGTGACGGTAATTCTGAAAAATCATCTTTTACTAATGGCTGGCTACATGTTGATTTTTTATCTAATCGTGTATTTGTTAATAACCAAGAAATTCACTTAACCCCGATTGAGTATAAGTTGCTTTGTCTTCTATCAGAGAATGTTGATAGAGTGTTGACTTATCGTTTTATTGTCAAGGAAATTTGGGGATATTATGAGGAAGATTTTTCTGCTTTGAGAGTTTTTGTTAATACATTGCGAAAAAAAATCGAATTAGGATTGGGTTACTCTAAAATGGTTCAAACTCATATTGGTATCGGTTATCGTATGATTAAGATTGAAAATTATGATGACAAATAATCCAAAAAGAATTTTATTCACCTGATTTGTAATTTCTTGGCAGCTATTTGAAACAAGTCTTAGGATAGGTTGTCTTAGGTTATTTTAGGAGACAATCTTTATATAATCTTTATTTTATATCCGTAATCTTTATATCATTTTTATACTTTTCGTGGTAGAATGATTATATTCTTGAAGGAGGATACAATGCTAGTAGATTTCATAATGTTTCTAGTTTTATTTTTTATTTTTTTGTTAATGATTGGTTTTATTGTTTGGTGTGATAAGCACCTTAAAGGTGATTAGAGGGAGAGTGTACTATGATAGTATTAGGAATAATTTTTGGTTTATTAATCTGTTATTTATTTTATGCTCTGTTACACCCGGAGAGATTTTAGGAGGAATGTGAGATGTTACAAATCATATTTGTCTTAGTACTGGCTTGTATTATTATATTACCAACTGGAAAGTATCTTTACCATATAGCTAGCCAGCAAAAAACTTTTGCAGATCCCATTATGGATCCTATTGATAGGTGGATTTATAAGTTGCTTGATGTGGACAAAAAAGGAATGACTTGGAAGGAGTATGCTGTAGCCCTTATTTTAACTAATGCTGTTATGGCTCTAGTGGCTTATGTAATCCTAAGAACACAGGCCTTTTTCTTTTTGAACCCCACCCGTGTTGGTTCATTAGAATCAAGCCTGAGTTTCAATACAGTCATATCTTTTATCACCAATTCTAATTTACAAAATTATGCTGGTGAGAGGGATTTGTCTTTTTTTAGTCAGATGGTTGTCATTACTTTTATGATGTTTACCTCAGCTGCTTCAGGCTATGCTGCTGCTATGGCTTTTATCAGAGGTGTATCAGGCAAGTATCAAGACATGGGGAATTTCTATGTTGACTTTGTTCGGGTGATTACTCGAGTGTTGCTTCCTTTTTCAATAATAGGCTCTTTGTTACTTATTTCACAGGGGGTTCCCCAAACACTATCAAAAGAGTTATATGCGACTACTTTGGAGGGCAATTTACAAGGTCTTATAATGGGACCGGTCGCTTCTCTTGAAATTATTAAACACTTGGGAACCAACGGTGGTGGTTTTTTTGCAGCAAATTCAGCAACTCCCTTTGAAAACCCTAATGTAATCACAAATATTATTGAAATGCTATCTATGATGTTGTTACCAGGTTCTATGGTAGTTGCTTTTGGTCATATGGTTTCATCTAGGAAAAAGGAAAATCATCCCTTTGATTCTGTACAGAAAGTTTCTTATAAGTCCACTAAATCTACGTTTATTAAACTAGGAGGACAGGCAAGACCGCTTCTGATTGTTATGCTATTCTTATTTTTTGTGGGTTTATCCATTATTGTTTGGTCAGAAAGTAGAGGAAATCCTGTCTTGCATCAATTGGGTTTGAATCAATCAATGGGAAGTATGGAAGGTAAAGAAGTTAGGTTCGGTATTCCAATGTCTGGTCTGTTTACAGAAATAACAACGGCTTTTACAACGGGTTCCGTGAATAATATGCACGATACTTTGACTCCTCTAAGTGGTGGAGTAGCTATGATTAACATGATGCTCAATGTTATATTTGGCGGTAAAGGTGTAGGAATAATGAATATGATGCTGTACGTTCTTCTTACTGTTTTTATTTGTGGATTAATGATTGGGCGTGCACCTGTTTATTTAGGAAAAAAAATTGAAGGTAAAGAAATGACTTTAATTGCTTTAGCCATCATGGTTCACCCTATGATTATTCTAGGTTTTTCAGCAGTAGCTGTCTCATTGCCAGCAGGATTTAACGGTGTTACCAATCCAGGATTTCATGCTTTATCACAAGTGATTTATCAATTTACCTCAGCTTCTGCTAACAACGGATCGGGATTTGAAGGACTAAAAGACAATACTTTATTCTGGAATATATCTACAGGATTAGCTATGTTTTTTGGACGCTATGTGACTTTGATTCTTCAGCTATCGATTGCTGGTTCCTTAATGACTAAGCAACATGTGAATGATTCCCTAGGTTCTTTAAAAACAGATACGGGGACTTTTGCCATTATTTTAGGTGTGATAGTGTTGATTATATCAGCCTTAACTTTCTTACCAGTCCTTGTACTAGGACCTTTAGCTGAATTTCTAACTCAATGAGGTTTATTATGATTTCAAAGAAAACTTACTTTCTGACACAAAAGATACTACTCAGTTCCCTTAAAGGAGCGGTCGTAAAACTTCGCCCTAGTTACATGATTAAAAATCCAGTAATGTTTGTAGTTGAAGTTGGTTTTGTTCTGACCTTCTTTTTAACAATTATCCCCGTTGATGCTCAACAAGATAGCCAAAGTAGTCAATTGTATAATGGCATAGTAGCAGTGATCCTATTTTTAACTTTATTATTTTCTAATTTTGCTGAATCCATTGCGGAAGGAAGAGGAAAAGCACAGGCTGAAAGTTTAAAAAAGACGCAAGAAAATATGACAGCTAGACGACTCTATTTTGACAATGATGGTCTGACCCTTCTTGAAGAAACTATTGAGGCCACAGCCTTGCAAAAAGGAGATATCGTTCTGGTTAAGGTAGGAGAATTAATTCCTGGTGACGGTGAAGTTATTGAAGGAATTGCTTCTGTAGACGAATCAGCCATTACAGGAGAGTCAGCTCCGGTGATCAAAGAACCTGGTGGTGATTTTGCTTTTGTAACAGGAGGGACAACTCTTGCTAGTGACTGGCTTAAGTTGAAAATGACCTCACGTGCTGGAGAGTCTTTCTTGGACAAAATGATTTCCTTGGTAGAGGGTGCTTCTCGGCAAAAAACCCCTAATGAAATTGCCTTGAATACTTTGCTAGTCAGCTTAACAATTATATTCTTAATGGTAATTGGAAGTTTGTACCCGATTGCCAGCGCTTTGCATATAAAGATTACAGTTACTACTCTTGTGGCATTGACCGTATGTTTAATTCCAACAACAATTGGAGGCCTGCTGTCAGCAATTGGAATTGCAGGTATGGATCGCGTTACACGGTTCAATGTGATTGCTATGTCAGGAAAAGCAGTGGAGTCTAGTGGTGATGTGGATACTATGATTTTGGACAAAACAGGAACCATCACCTTTGGAAATCGTATGGCTGCTCATTTTGTTCCTGTAGATGGTGTTAGTCAAGAGTCTTTAATAAGAGCAGCTGTGCTAAGTTCTCTACAGGATGATACACCGGAAGGAAAATCAATTGTTAAGCTTGCTAAAGAATATGGGGCAAGTATTCCTCCTATTTCTGAAGATATGACCTTTATTGATTTTACTGCTCAAACACGAATGAGTGGGATAGACTTTGTTGATGGGGGAATGATACGTAAGGGTGCCACAGATGCTATAAGTCGCTATATTAAAGGTAAAGGTGGTGTGATTCCGAAAGATTTGAGGTCTATCAGTGAAAGAATTGCTTCAGCTGGAGGAACACCACTGGCAGTAGTGGAGGGGCAGAATATTTTGGGAGTGATTGCTCTCAAGGATACCATCAAACCAGGTTTAGTTGAGCGTTTTGCTCGCCTACGGGCAATGGGAATTAAGACTATTATGTGTACCGGTGATAATCCTCTTACCGCTGCGACCATAGCTCAAGAAGCAGGCGTTGATAGCTTTATCGCTGAATGCAAGCCAGAAGATAAAATTGAAGCTATTAAAAAAGAACAACGCTTAGGAAAAGTTGTTGCGATGACAGGAGATGGGACTAATGATGCACCAGCACTAGCTCAGGCAGATGTCGGTATTGCTATGAATTCTGGAACAAGTGCTGCTAAAGAAGCTGCTAATATGGTAGATTTAGATAGCGATCCAACCAAGATTCTGGATATCGTTGAAATTGGAAAGCAATTATTAATGACGCGAGGAGCTTTAACCACTTTTTCAATTGCTAATGATATTGCCAAATACTTTGCCATTATTCCAGCTATTTTTATGCGCAGTATCCCCCAAATGCAATCGTTAAATATCATGTCATTATCAACGTCTTCCAGCGCAATTTTATCGGCTCTGATTTTCAATGCCATTATTATTCCTCTTCTAATTCCGATTGCGATGAAAGGAGTTTCTTATAAGCCTCAAAGGTCAGAAAAAGTTTTGGCTCATAACATGCTGATTTATGGTTTGGGTGGAGTCTTCATCCCGTTTATTGGAATTAAAATCATTGATATGAGTATTACTCCATTATTGTATCTATTGGGTTTATCCTGATAAGATTAGTTTAATATAATATAATAGTCAAAGGAATAAGATTGAAACTTATTTACATTTCTTTACGTTTAAAAGAATTAGTGTCTTTTCCTTGGGTTGAACATGAAAGGAATGAATAACAATCATGATAAAAATATTTATATATATCAGACGTTCTGTCCGACTAAGTCTTTTATTTGGGGCGGTTTGTGGATTATTTTACCCTTTGCTGATTACCGGATTAGGGCAGTTTATTTTTCCTGTTCAAGCCAATGGTAGTCAAATTAAGCAGGATGGGAAGCTTATTGGATCGGCTTTAATTGGGCAAGAATTTTCGTCAGCTGCTTTTCTGCATGGTAGACCATCTGCTATTCAGTATAATACTTACCTTAGCGAGGGAGACCCAAGTGGACAAAAGCGGGATATTATTTCTGGTTCCCAAAATCTGGCTCCTAGTAATCCTGAACTAAAAGTACGTGTTCAAAAGGAACTGTCTCTTCTCATAAAAGAAAACCCAACTATTTCAATCAGAGATATCCCTGCTGATTTGGTAACAACATCGGCTTCGGGATTGGATCCAGAAATCAGTCCAGAAAGTGCTAAACTACAACTCCCCCGTATTTCTAAGACAACAGGTATTAGCTTGCCTAGACTGGAAGAAATCATTGACAAGCATACAGTAACAAAAATCTTTGGATTTCTAGGTGAAGATAGGGTGTCTGTGTTAAAAGTTAACATCGATATTATGAAGGAACTGAACTAGCACCGCTGTAAAAGTCATACGGGCATTATTGTAAGTAATTAGTAGTGAGAGGTGCGCCTATTACAAAAAAGGGATAAAAAATAACTCTTACTTCCTAGACTATATAATCTGGTGAGTATCTTACAGATAGAGAAAGGAAGTTGGCATTTATTTATGAACTACTTTTAGCTGGTTTGAGACTTGTGACAAACTCATTTCACTGAAGAATTGCCAATCGAAAGTGATGATGTCCCAAAAAAATGGTGAGATTGAGGGCAATTATTTTGATTTCATTTGATGCGAGGAACCCTTGAAGCTATTTTGTCAGCTAAACCAAGGCTAGTCTTAGACTTGGCTCTCCAGCCTCTTATCAAATGAAATGCTTGTCTTAGACTCCTTGCTTTCTTTCTCCTAAATATAAGGGATAGAGTGATTTCCTTTAAGGAACAGCTTCCCATTTAGCGAGAAATAGCTTATACTTGTAGATGAGGAGAATCAAGCTCCTCACCAGTAAACTCTTCATAATCCTTTTTATTTTTCTGAAGATATTGTTTGAAAGATGTGAGTTTCCACGGATGGGTTTGTGGAGGGATATACTTGCGTCTTTCTTTTTTTGTTCTGGTTCTGGTTCAAAGTTTTTCGAATAGAGTTCATGAACTAGTAGCTCCTTTGTATGATAGATTTTGTCAGCGATATTGAGGTAGCTGTCACCATCAAATGCTTTTATAACGAATGCTTTCGTCTTTCTGATGAAATAGACTTCTTTTCCTTTCTGTTGATAGGCTAGTAGCAGACGATTGATTTGTCTTTCGGAAAGGTTGAGTTCGCCACAGGTTCGATTATTTGTTTTCTTTCCTTGGATTATAGCTTTTATCACAAGATATTTTTTCGTTTCATTCATATTTAGCTGGATACTTTTCATATGACTATTCTAGCAAATGGGACATTTTCACGTTCGATTTACTAAAGACATTATCACATTCGGATTACAAAAACAGAAAAAATAAACTGTTTTTTCTTGCAAAATTCGGGGGGGTGGTATAATAGCTGCTAGACTGTATATTCTTCATAGGAGGTACAGTGGGGTAAATAGTCGTAAGTTGCTATTTATATATTATTGTCAATCGAAGAGGAAAATGACATGTTCTCTTCAATCATATCTTTAAAGGAGAAAGAGTTATGGATTTTAGAAAGTGTAACAGAGAAAAGGTCTTCCGTTACTCCATTCGTAAGTACCACTTTGGTGCCGCCAGTGTCGCGGTTGCCGCATTGATGTTTTTAGGAGCACGAGCTAGTGTTGTTCAGGCGGATACTACAGTAAATGCTACAGAGGTGTCTCTTGAGAGTTCTGATCCTAAATCGGATTCAGCTGCGGGGGGAACTAGTGAAGCTTCGAATGGAAGTGAGCGAAGTGCTGATGAAACAAGTAATTCTGTTCAGCGTACTCCTGTTGGCAGTGATAGGGACGCTTCTCCATCAAGCAATAATGGGGAAAGTTCTGAAGGGTCAGATAGAAGCAACAGTAGTGCCGTTAGCGGAAGTGATAGAAGTGCTGAAGAGACAAGTAACTCTGGTCAGCATGCTCCCGTTAGAAGAGCTAGGAGTGTCGGGGAAGACCGGGCATCAAGCTTGAATGGGCGGTATGTTTATGGTGTTAATCAACACCCTGTACCGGATGACAAGTATAATGATAAGGAATATCTTTATGGGCAATGGCCGTATGCTAAAAATAATTGGTTAAATGCTAATACTAAAACTAAGAATGTATTTGAAGTCTATACAGATCCGATTACCGATGTGACAACGGTAAGACGTAGAGTGAAAGATCCGACTAAAACTGGTCCGGGACGTGACAATGTATATAGAGACGAAAGTGAAACTGATCCTGGTATCTTAGATATTTTTCAGAAACATCCAGACGCAAGACGTATATTAATAAATATGGAATCGATTGGTGAAAATATTAAGGTAAGAGTAATTGGAGATTCCAATCAAGAGTTAGCTGTTTTACAAGTTCCTAAAGAAGATGTATTTATGAAGCAAAGCGAATGGGAGGTTAAGAAAAAAGAAAGGGAAAGGCAAGAAGCAGAAACAGGCCCAGCTAAGGCAGCTGCTAAAGCAGACTTAGACAAGGCAGCAGAAAAAGAAAAAGCAGCCATTGCAGCAGATAAGAGCTTAACTGCAGCACAACGTGCTGAGAAAGAGCAAGCTGTAGAAGAAGCACGAAAAGCAGCCGAAGCTAAAATTACTGCAGCAGCAGATGCAGATGCAGTTGCTACAGCGAAAACAGAAGGTGTTACTGCTATTGAAGGCGTCCACACACCAGGTGACTTAGAAGCTGTTAAGAAAGCTGCTAAAGCAGACTTAGACAAGG
>NZ_VMLM01000044.1:0-4969 GCF_013276695.1 Streptococcus sp. 4155 | reverse complement strand
TTACGAAGTAAAGTATAGTATGTTATACTTTACATGGAAGTAGTCACCGAATTCCAGTTAGAAATTACTTTGTAACTACGTTTTGAGGAGGAGTAAAATGCTTTCCTATGTTCGACATTACCCACTAGCGATAGCTAAATTAATGTGTCTGTGCTCTCCTAAAATCTGCTGATTTATTACTGACTAATACAGGAGGGTTTTTTATGGGACAGACAATCATATCTGCTATTGGTGTTTATATTTCCACCAGTATCGATTATTTAATTATTTTATTTATTTTATTTGCACAGCTATCACAGAATAAACAAAAATGGCATATTTATGCGGGGCAATATCTAGGTACAGGCTTACTTGTAGGGGCGAGTTTAGTTGCTGCTTATGTCGTTAATTTCGTGCCTGAAGAATGGATGGTTGGATTGCTTGGTTTAATCCCTATCTATTTAGGGATTCGCTTTGCAATTGTTGGAGAAGGTGAGGAAGAGGAAGAAGAGGAAGAAATTATTGAAAGATTAGAACAAAGCAAGGCAAATCAACTGTTTTGGACAGTTACATTGCTGACAATTGCGTCTGGCGGAGATAATTTAGGTATCTATATACCTTATTTTGCTTCGTTAGATTGGTCACAGACCCTCGTGGCCTTGCTTGTGTTTGTAATCGGCATAATTATCTTATGCGAGATTAGTCGGGTGTTATCCTCTATTCCGTTAATATTCGAGACAGTTGAAAAATACGAGCGAATCATTGTGCCCTTAGTATTCATTCTACTTGGACTATACATCATGTATGAAAATGGCACGATAGAGACTTTTCTGATCGTGTAGATTTTTTTGTTTCACTAGGATTTTAGCCCGGGCTCAAATCAGCTCTCTGACTTCAGAGGGCTTTTTCATTGAGTATAAACGGACAATCTTAAAGTTACTCTATTGTAGAGTGGCTTTTGATTTGATTAGGAGATTCTTATAAATATAAATGAAAAACCTTAGCTGTTTGGCCAAGGTTCATTTCTTCTATGCAAGTTCTTCTCTTTTCTTATCTGGGTTCCAGATGAAGCTTGCGATAAAGCTAAAGATGATGGTTAGGATAGCGAGGATAATAGCAAGGATGAGGGCAGGAATGCGGATAAACCACCAGAGTGGATTTGGTTTTTTATCATTGTGCCATTGTTTCGTTTCTTCGTCCAGACGTTGGAATTCTGTTTGAATACGATTGGCGACTGTTTCAATGCCTTCATCATTCATTTTCTTGATATCTGAGATATCGATTGGATTTCCAAAGTTCATATCGACACGTTCACGGCTAATCAAGCCCTTCAAAGTCATGGGACCGGTGTAGGTAACCGGCATGATACGGACCTTGGCCATTTTGGCAATCAGAGCTACGCCCCCCTTGACATCGTTTGAGTGACGGCTCCCACTTGGAAACATGATGAGAGAGCGGTCACTTTTTTTGAGAACATTGATAGGGTATTTGATGGCTGAGGCGCTAGGATTTTCACGGTCGATAGGAAAGGCGCCACACATACGAATCCACCAGCCAAAGATACGGTTGGTAAAGAGTTCTTTTTTTGCCATAAAGATAAACTGTTTTGGCTTGGTCGCAAAGGCCATATAAACTGGATCCCACCAAGTGCGGTGAGGCGCAACCAAAATATAATTTTCATCTTGATTAGGAATTTTATCAGTATTATGATAGTGGGCATTGCCATTGATGGACCATAAGAGCAATACAACTAATCCACGCAAATAAGTATAAAACATGCGATCTCCTTCGATTGTTTTCTTGTTATTATTATACCTTATCAAAGGAGGGCTGGCAAACTTTTCCCTTGACTAGATGCATATTTGGGATGAGATTAGAATTCTTTTAGAAAAAATGATATGATAGAATTTATGGATAAAAATAAGATTATGGGATTAACCCAAAGAGAAGTCAAGGAAAGACAGACTAAGGGCTTGGTCAATGATTTTACTGCTTCGGCCAGTACCAGCACTTGGCAAATCATCAAACGAAATGTCTTTACCCTTTTTAACGCTTTGAACTTTGCCATTGCTTTGGCCCTTGCCTTTGTGCAGGCTTGGAGCAATCTGGTCTTCTTTGCTGTTATCTGCTTTAACGCTTTTTCTGGAATTGTGACCGAGCTACGGGCCAAACACATGGTGGACAGGCTCAATCTCATGACCAAGGAAAAGGTCAAGACTATTCGTGATGGCCAAGAAGTGGCTCTGAATCCTGAAGAATTGGTGTTAGGAGATGTCATTCGTCTGTCTGCTGGAGAGCAGATTCCCAGTGATGCCTTGGTTTTGGAAGGCTTTGCGGAAGTCAATGAAGCCATGTTGACGGGGGAAAGTGATTTGGTACAAAAGGAAGTGGATGCCTTGCTTTTGTCAGGAAGTTTCTTAGCCAGTGGGGCAGTTTCAGCTCAAGTTCACCATGTTGGATCTGAGAACTATGCTGCCAAACTCATGCTGGAAGCCAAGACCGTTAAACCCATCAACTCCCGTATCATGAAATCGCTGGACAAGCTAGCTGGTTTTACTGGGAAGATTATCATTCCTTTTGGTCTAGCTCTCTTGCTAGAAGCCTTGCTTTTAAAAGGCCTGCCTCTCAAGTCTTCCGTTGTAAACTCGTCGACAGCACTTCTGGGAATGTTGCCCAAGGGAATTGCCCTTTTGACCATTACTTCGCTCTTGGCTGCAGTGATTAAGCTGGGCTTGAAAAAGGTCTTGGTGCAGGAGATGTACTCTGTTGAGACCTTGGCGCGCGTGGATATGCTCTGTCTGGACAAGACGGGTACCATCACTCAAGGAAAGATGCAGGTGGAGGCTGTTCTTCCTTTGACCGAAGAGTATGGAGAGTCAGCGCTTGCTAGCATCTTGGCCAGCTATATGGCTCATAGTGAGGATAAGAATCCAACTGCCCAAGCCATTCGACAGCGTTTTGTGGGAGAAGTTACTTATCCTATGATTTCCAAGCTTCCCTTCTCCAGCGACCGCAAGTGGGGAGCCATGGAGTTAGAATGTTTGGGGACAGTTTTCTTAGGGGCACCTGAGATGTTGCTGGACTCTGAAGTCCCAGAAGCCAGAGAGGCCTTGGAGAGAGGTTCACGTGTCTTGGTCTTAGCTCTCAGTCAGGAGAAATTAGACCATCACAAACCACAGAAACCTTCTGATATTCAGGCTCTGGCCTTGTTGGAAATCTTGGACCCTATTCGAGAGGGAGCAGCAGAGACGCTGGACTATCTCCGTTCTCAGGAAGTGGGCCTCAAGATTATCTCTGGTGACAATCCCGTTACGGTGTCCAGCATTGCCCAGAAGGCTGGTTTTGCGGACTACCATAGCTATGTAGATTGTTCGAAAATCATCGATGAGGAATTGATGGCCATGGCGGAGGAGACAGCTATTTTCGGACGTGTTTCCCCTCATCAAAAGAAACTCATCATCCAAACGTTGAAAAAAGCGGGTCATACAACGGCTATGACAGGGGACGGGGTTAATGATATCTTGGCCCTTCGTGAGGCGGATTGTTCTATCGTGATGGCGGAGGGGGATCCAGCAACCCGTCAGATTGCCAATCTGGTTCTCTTGAACTCAGACTTTAATGATGTTCCTGAGATTCTCTTCGAGGGTCGTCGCGTGGTCAATAACATTGCCCATATCGCCCCGATTTTCTTGATAAAGACCATCTATTCCTTCCTGTTAGCAGTCATCTGTATTGCCAGTGCTTTACTAGGTCGGTCAGAGTGGATTTTGATTTTCCCCTTCATTCCGATCCAGATTACCATGATTGACCAGTTTGTGGAAGGTTTCCCACCATTCGTTCTGACTTTTGAGCGAAATATCAAACCTGTTGAGCCAAACTTCCTCAGAAGATCCATGCTTCGTGCCCTACCAAGCGCTCTCATGGTCGTGTTCAGCGTTCTTTTTGTGAAAATGTTTGGAAGTAGCCAAGGTTGGTCTGAGTTAGAAATCTCAACTCTACTCTATTATCTCTTGGGGTCAATTGGTTTCTTATCCGTATTTAGAGCCTGCATGCCATTTACCCTATGGCGTGTCCTCTTGATTGTTTGGTCAGTAGGAGGTTTCCTAGCTACCGCTCTCTTCCCAAGAATTCAAAAACTGCTTGAAATTGCAACCTTAACAGGACAAACATTACCTGTTTATGGTGTCATGATGTTGGTCTTTACCGTGATTTTCATCCTGACTAGTCGCTATCAAGGCAGAAAATAAAGAAAGGCTGCAATCTGTGGATTGCAGTTTTTTTATACGACGAGTCTATCGTATAGTGGATTGAATCTGGAATAGGACATCATAGCTACTAAAACATTTCTAATACTCTTCGAAAATCTCTTCAAACCACGTCAACGTCGCCTTACCGTACTCAAGTACGGCCTGCGGCTAGTTTCCTAGTTTGCTCTTTGATTTTCATTGAGTATAAAAATTAATTTGCCTTTCCTAATCGATTTGTTCATATATTATTTTAATATACTATAAATCTGATGTGCAAGGCCTACGTGTCTATTATCTATCGGTGAACCCAAGAGCGACCCTCAAGACTGTTTGTATTGAGGTAGCAGCTTCAAATGTATGTGGCTAGACTATTTGAAGTATGACGCAAGAAACAATACTCTTCGAAAATCACCAGAAAAGCTAGTTAAACTACTATCCTTCTGGTGATTTTGCTTAATTTCTGATGTTCGAGACATGATTGAGGAGATTTGTCTTGATTTTTTCCTAAAAAAGGGCAGACTCCTCCCTTGGTTTGATGCTCGATTTTTAAAATAAGGTGACTTATTCTGTTAGGCATGTTTTCCCCTGCTCTCTAGCTCTATATGGAACAGGGAGTATCAGATTTATCTGGCAGATTGTATCAAATAAGGCTTGAAACTGTTTTGAATAGGCGTATAGACTTGAGAATTTGAGAATATGTCGTCTAGCAGTAGAGACATATTTTCGGCAATATGAAGGAAGAG
>NZ_VMLM01000043.1:61075-74956 GCF_013276695.1 Streptococcus sp. 4155 | reverse complement strand
ACTTCCATGTAAAGTATAACATACTATACTTTACTTCGTAAAGTGTGGGCTCTCCGAGTGGGCTTGCAGACAGCTACTCGGCTTTTCAAGCCGAGTAGCTACGCACCTTTATGGTGTAATTAGCTGATACCATTTGAGGTTTTTGTAGTCTCCAAAATTGTGACCGATAAAACCTCAATAAAAAAGCCCTCTGAAAATCAGAGAGCTGATTTGAGCCCGGGCTAAAATCTTAGTGGAAAAGATGAAACTCCTTGTGTTCATCGAACACTGTGTCATTTCCCTATTTTCATACGGATTTTTGACACCCTTAGCATCATGATTCTTGCTAGATAATCCGTTTATAGGCTAGGCGACGAGGCGAAGATTGTACGAAACTTTCAGTGAAACAAAAAAAATCTCCCCGAAGGGAGAAAAGCTAGTTTATTTTACCTTACAGTGTTAGGAACCGTAACCGAAGATTATACTTGAGTATAGCGAGGTAAGGTGACAACGCAAAAAAGCTACCCAATTTAGAGTAGCTTTATTATCAAGATATGCTCAATTGAACACGGCCTAAGCACTTGGCAAAAAAGATAAAATCTCCTAGAAACTGAAGTTTCTTCGTCAATTTTCCTATTTTTGCTTTGTGCTTTTGACGGCCTTTGTATCTTGAATTAGCGACGAAGTCCTAGAGAGTTGATCAACTCACGGTAACGGTTAACGTCGTTTTTACGCAAGTATGCAAGCAAGTTACGACGGCGACCGATTTTTTTCATCAGTCCACGGTAAGTAGCGTGGTCTTTTTTGTGTTGTTTGATGTGTTCGTTAAGGTGGTTGATTTCCCAAGTAAGGACAGCAACTTGAACCTCTACTGAACCTGTATCACCTTCGTGACGTGCATATTGTGCGATGATTTCATTTTTTTTCTCTTTTGAGATTGCCATGATGTTTCTCCTTTTTATTTGGCTTCATCCGAGTGACAGGTTGGCATGCCTGGAACCAAGAAGAAGTTATTTGTCTTTACGACAATCCCTATTCTACCAATAACTAACTTCTTTGTCAACAGATTTACTTTCTTGTTTTAAATATGCTATAATAATCATAATAAGAAATCCAAGTTGTCTGTTTTTTAAAACGAGGTGATTATCATGCCTAGATTCTATTCCCATCTCCCCTACTATCTGGTCATATTTTTCTTTTATTGGCCACTTTATGAGTTGTTATCACTAATCATTTCTGACCCCCTTTTGCTCAAGGGTCTCTATGTAAATAATATTCTCTTCTTTACACCTCTGGTAATCTTGATTATATCGCTACTCTATAGCTACCGTTTCCGTTTCTCACTTTGGTGGTTAATTGGTAACGGACTGCTCTTTTGCTTTACTATCATAACTTTTGGTGAGTTTATACTAATTTACTTGCTAATCTATGAAACCTTTGCTCTGGTCGGCATGGCTTCCGGTATTGGTATCAAGCATATTCTGCAAAAATGAAAAACAAAAAACTTTCACAAAATCCTTGAAAAATCTCACAATCATGCTATAATAATCCATAGAGACAAGTCACTTAGTCCCTTTCTACTAGAGAGTGCGTGGTTGCTGGAAACGCATAGAAAGCCTAAACTGACACTACTCTTGAGTTTTTTATGAAAACATAAAACGGTGGCCACGTTAGAGCCAATCAGAGGTGTCCCTCTTTTTTGAGGTACATAAATGAAGGTGGAACCACGTTGCGACGTCCTTTTGAGGATGTCGCTTTTTGTTTTTCTAGCTTTCAAAATCCTCTGTCCCTGTTTTCAGAATAGGGTTAACACATTCGTCAATAATATAAGTAAGGAGAACATCATGATTAACATTACTTTCCCAGATGGCGCTATTCGTGAATTCGAATCTGGCGTAACAACTTTTGAAATTGCCCAATCTATCAGCAATTCCCTAGCTAAAAAAGCCTTGGCTGGTAAATTCAACGGCAAACTCATCGACACTACTCGCGCTATCACTGAAGATGGAAGCATCGAAATTGTGACACCTGATCACGAAGATGCCCTTCCAATCTTGCGTCACTCAGCTGCTCACTTGTTCGCCCAAGCAGCTCGTCGTCTGTTCCCAGACATTCACTTGGGAGTTGGCCCAGCCATCGAAGATGGTTTCTACTATGATACTGACAACACAGCTGGTCAAATCTCTAACGAAGACCTTCCTCGTATCGAAGAAGAAATGCAAAAAATTGTCAAAGAAAACTTCCCATCAATCCGTGAAGAAGTGACTAAAGACGAGGCACGTGAAATCTTCAAAAATGACCCTTACAAGTTGGAATTGATTGAAGAACACTCAGAAGACGAAGGCGGTTTGACTATCTATCGTCAGGGTGAATATGTAGACCTCTGCCGTGGACCTCACGTTCCATCAACAGGTCGTATCCAAATCTTCCACCTTCTCCATGTAGCTGGTGCTTACTGGCGTGGAAATAGCGACAACGCCATGATGCAACGTATCTACGGTACAGCTTGGTTTGACAAGAAAGACTTGAAAAACTACCTTCAAATGCGTGAAGAAGCTAAGGAACGTGACCACCGTAAACTTGGTAAAGAGCTTGACCTCTTTATGATTTCACAAGAAGTTGGTCAAGGACTTCCATTCTGGTTGCCAAATGGTGCGACTATCCGTCGTGAGTTGGAACGCTACATCGTTGACAAAGAGTTGGCTTCTGGATACCAACACGTTTATACTCCACCACTTGCTTCTGTTGAACTTTACAAGACTTCTGGTCACTGGAATCATTACCAAGAAGACATGTTCCCAACTATGGACATGGGTGACGGGGAAGAATTTGTCCTTCGTCCAATGAACTGTCCGCACCACATCCAAGTCTTCAAACACCATGTTCACTCTTACCGTGAGTTGCCAATCCGTATCGCTGAAATCGGTATGATGCACCGTTATGAAAAATCTGGTGCCCTCACTGGTCTTCAACGTGTACGTGAAATGTCACTCAATGATGGTCACCTCTTTGTGACTCCAGAACAAATCCAAGAAGAATTCCAACGTGCTCTTCAGTTGATTATCGATGTTTATGAAGACTTCAACTTGACTGAATACCGCTTCCGCCTCTCTCTTCGTGACCCTCAAGATACTCACAAGTACTTTGATAACGATGAAATGTGGGAAAATGCTCAAACCATGCTTCGTGCAGCCCTTGATGAAATGGGCGTGGACTACTTTGAAGCCGAAGGTGAAGCAGCCTTCTACGGACCAAAATTGGATATTCAAGTTAAGACCGCTCTTGGAAAAGAAGAAACTCTTTCTACTATCCAACTTGACTTCTTGCTTCCAGAACGTTTCGACCTTAAATACATCGGAGCTGATGGCGAAGAGCACCGTCCAGTTATGATCCACCGTGGAGTTATCTCAACTATGGAACGCTTCACCGCTATCTTGATTGAGAACTACAAGGGGGCCTTCCCAACATGGCTGGCACCACACCAAGTAACCCTCATCCCAGTTTCGAACGAAAAACACGTGGACTACGCTTGGGAAGTGGCTAAGAAACTCCGTGACCGTGGTGTCCGTGCAGATGTAGATGAGCGCAATGAAAAAATGCAGTTCAAGATCCGTGCTTCACAAACAAGCAAGATTCCTTACCAATTGATCGTTGGGGACAAGGAAATGGAAGACGGAACAGTCAACGTTCGTCGCTACGGCCAAAAAGAAACACAAACTGTCTCAGTAGATGATTTTGTTCAAGCTATCCTAGCTGATATAGCCAACAAATCACGCGTTGAGAAATAAGAGCCTAGCATAAAAGCCTCCAGTCCGGAGGCTTTTTCGTCTATTCTCACTCAAGGACTAGGTTCACTTGAGCAAACTGAATCCGCACTGTCGTTCCTTTTCCGACCTCAGACTCGATACGAATCTGGTGCCCCAGTTCTTCAGAAATTTTCTTAGATAGGTAAAGGCCAAGTCCAGAGGACTGCTGGGTTAGGCGTCCATTGTATCCTGAAAAGCCACGTTCAAAGACTCGGAGGACATCACTATTTTTTATCCCGATTCCTGTATCCTTGATACAGAGCTCTTGACCGTCCATATAAATCTCCAGACTACCTTCCTTAGTGTACTTGAGACTATTTGAGATGATTTGCTCAATAACCACTAGCAGCCACTTTTTATCCGTCACGATTTCTTTATCAAGGTCATGTAGATTGACATTTAAGCCTTTTTGAATAAAGAAAAGAGCATATTTACGAATTATTTCCTTAACCAAGTCCTCAATTTGAACCTGCTTTAAGACCAAATCATCATGAAAACTTTCTAAACGCAGGTACTGTAAAACTAAATTGGTATAGGAGTCAATCTTGAAAATTTCCTGTTCTAATTGCTGCTTCAGTTGGCGGTCGACCACTTCTGCAACTAAGAGTTGACTGGCTGCAATGGGGGTCTTAATCTGATGGGCCCACAAGGTATAGTAATCCAGCAAATCCGTCAGTTTTCTTTCTGCGTCAGACCTCTGCTGATAGAGTTCCATCTCACGCGCTTCTAATTTTTCAGCCAAGGCTCTTTCCAAAGGAGACTGAGCTTCCCTCTCCCCATAGAGAATTTCCTGACGATAGACCTGCGTTTCCACCAATATGTCCCAAGTGAAAAATAAGATGGTTACAAAGCAACACAAGAGGAAAAAGTAGAGAAAGTAAGTTCCCAAACTTGCAAATAAAAACTGAAAGAGCAAAATCAGAAATGCTAAAGCAAGCAGATAGACAAACAGACGACTACGGGAGCGCAGATAGGCTAGAAAAAATTGTTTCCAATCAAGCATGCTTCAGTCCGTACCCTATCCCTTTCTTGGTCTCGATAAATCCTACCAAGCCCTGCTCTTCCAATTTTTTACGCAAACGAGCCACATTGACAGAGAGGGTATTATCATCAATGAAAAAATCACTGTTCCAAAGTTCCCGCATGAGGTCGTCACGCGCTACAATATTGCCTGCATGCTCAAACAAAACTCGTAAAATCTGGAATTCGTTCTTGGTCAAATTCAAGACTTGGCCTTGATAATGTACATCCATAGATTTGGTATTGAGGATAACACCAGCATATTCCAGTAAACTCTCGTCACGCCCGAACTCATAGGAACGACGCAGCAAGCCCTGAACCTTGGCTAAAAGAACCTGCTGGTCAAAAGGCTTGGTCACAAAGTCATCCGCGCCCATATTGATTGCCATGACAATATCCATAGCCTGGTCTCTCGAAGACAGAAACATGATAGGCACCTTGGAAATCTTGCGGATTTCCTGACACCAGTGATAGCCATTAAACAAGGGCAGCCCAATATCCATGAGGACCAGATGAGGTTCCGATTGGACAAAAAGACTCAAAACTTCCATAAAGTCTTCTACCAAAACCACTTCAAATCCCCATTCAGAGAGCATTTTCCCGACCTGTTGACGAATAACCTGATCATCTTCTACTAGTAAAATCTTGTGCATGCGCTCCTCCTTTTCTATTATTATAACAGATTTTTCCATGCTCGAATGTCTGAAACTGAATTTGACATAGCTTGTTTTTAGCCAACATAGTGAGGCAATCCTAGTAGCTAATTTGAGGGAAATTTGATAAGATAAATAAAAAGAAAGGAGCACTTATGACCAATATTTTTGACTACCTGAAAGTTGTCGCATATGATTCCTTTTACGACCTACCTTTAAATGAATTAGACATTCTAACCTTAACAGAAACCACCTACCTTCCCTTTGATAATCTAGTCTCCTCAACTCCTCAGCGACTTTTAGATTTGGCACCTCAGGTTCCAAGAGAGTCCAGCATGTTGACCAGTAAAAATCGTCTCCAATTATTGGATGAATTAGCTCGACACAAGCGCTTCAAAAATTGCAAACTCTCCCATTTTATCAACGACATCGACCCTGAATTGCAAAAGCAATTTGCGGCTATGACCTACCGCCTCACTCTCGATACCTATCTGATTGTCTTTCGTGGGACTGATGACAGTATCATTGGCTGGAAGGAAGATTTCCACATGACCTATATGAAGGAAATTCCTGCTCAAAAGCACGCCCTATGCTATTTAGAGAACTTTTTTGTCCACCACCCTAGGAAAAAAGTCATTCTAGCTGGGCATTCCAAGGGAGGAAATCTAGCTATCTATGCTGCTAGTCAAATTGAGCAAAGCTTGCAAAATCAGATTACCGAAGTCTATACATTTGATGCACCTGGTCTCCATCAAGAATTGACACAGACCGAAGGTTATCAAAGGATAATGGATAGAACCAAGGTCTTCATTCCACAAGGTTCCATTATCGGTAGGATGCTGGAAATTCCTGCCCACCAAATCATCGTTCATAGCACTGCCTTGGGTGGCATCGCCCAGCACGATACCTTTAGTTGGCAGATTGAGGACAAGCACTTCGTCCAACTGGATAAGACCAATAGTGATAGTCAACAGGTAGACACAACCTTTAAAGAATGGGTAGCGACAGTCCCTGATGAAGAACTTCAGCTCTACTTCGACCTCTTCTTTGGCACCATTCTAGCTGCTGGAATTAGCTCCATCAATGACCTGTCTTCCTTTAAGGCTATTGAACACATTCATCATCTCTTTGTCCAAGCTCAATCCCTCACTCCAGAAGAAAGGGAAACCATGGGACGCCTTACCCAATTATTGATTGATACCCGTTACCAAGTCTGGAAGAATAGATAAAAAGCTTATGAAAAGGTAATACTCTTCGAAAATCTCTTCAAACCATGTCAGCGTCGCCTTACCGTATATATGTTACTGACTTNNTGCGGCTAGCTTCCTAGTTTGCTTTTTGATTTTCATTGAGTATAAAAACCTTCTCATAAGCTTTTCTTGTTTTAAAGAAAAAATCAATCCTTCATCTGACTCTCTGCATCGGCCACGACTTGTTCTAGGCTGGTCTGACCAAGTTCAGCCTCCATAGCTCGCTGGATTCTCTCCAATTTTTGATCCAAAACCTCATGAATATGAGCTCCGACTGGGCAATTTGGATTTGGATTGTCATGGAAACTAAAGAGTTGGCCTGTCTTACCAAGACACTCCACCGCCTGATAAACATCTAAAAGACTAATGTCTTTGAGATCCTTGACAATCTCTGTCCCCCCTGTTCCACGCGCTACTGAAATCAGCTCGGCCTTCTTCAACTGAGACAAGGTTTTTCTGATAATGACAGGATTGACCCCAACACTAGCAGCCAGAAAATCACTGGTCACCTTGCTTTCCTTCCCCTTGAGGGCAATGATTATCAGCATATGAGTCGCAATGGTAAATCTACTTGGAATTTGCATGCTCTTCTCCTTTTTACGAGGCTCCCCTGCCTCTACTCTTCTTTTTCTTTTATTATACCCTTTTTAGTTGTAATGTCAATCATTACCACTTTTTAACCAGGCATCTAATTCCCTATCATAGCCCTCTTTCTGCGCCAATTCTCTCAGAAATTCCTGATGATGAGTATGGTGGATACCATTGACCAGACTTTCATAATAAACCTCAAAATAGGGAAGTCTCAGGTCTTTAGCTAGCTGCAATTCAGCTGCTACATCGTAGTCTACCCGTCGGAAATCCATATCTACCAAGCCCTTGTCATCAAACTCCAAAATCATATACTGGGCCCGCAAGTCCTTCCGCAACTGGGCATCCAAAAAGAAAGGCTGCCCAATCGAACCCGGATTAACAATCAATTGCCCACCAGTTCCGTAACGAAGCAACTGCTGGTGAATATGTCCATAAACAGCAATATCACAAGGTGGATTGGTCACCAAGCGGTCAAAATCCTCTTGCGCTCCAGTATGAATCAACTCACGCCCCCAATTCTTATCAGGTAGATGATGGCTAATTCCCACCGTCAAAGCCCCAAACTGACGATGAAGCTGGAGTGGTTGATTGTGGAGCAATTCGATTTCTTCTAGGGAAATTTCCTCTAAAACATATTGGCACTGGCGCAAGAGATAGCGTTGACTGGGACGAGTACTATCCAATTCCTTGCGGACACCATGCCAAAGACTGTCTTCCCAGTTTCCCAAAACTCTAGCTGTAATCGGTAGTTGAGCCAACAAGTCCAAAATCCTTCTACGCCCTGTCCCTGGCATGAGAATGTCTCCCAAAAGCCAGTATTCATCCACTCCTAGCTGCCGAGTATCTGCCAAAACAGCCTCCAAGGCTGTAGTATTTCCATGAATATCTGAAAGAAGAGCTATTTTTGTCATATTCATCTCCTCGTTTTTTCTCTTGCAATAAGTATAACATAAAAAGTCACAGCTAGAGAAATCTAGCTTTTTTTGATATACTAGATAAAGATATTAGACAAGAGGAAACGAATGACCCCGAATAAAGAAGATTATCTAAAGTGTATTTATGAAATTGGCATAGACCTGCATAAAATTACTAACAAGGAAATTGCGGCTCGTATGCAAGTCTCTCCCCCTGCCGTAACTGAAATGATTAAACGGATGAAGAGCGAAAATCTCATCCTCAAGGACAAGGAATGTGGCTATCTACTGACGGACCTTGGGCTCAAACTGGTCTCAGAGCTCTACCGTAAGCATCGCTTGATTGAAGTTTTTCTAGTCCATCATTTAGACTATACGAGTGACCAGATTCACGAGGAAGCTGAGGTATTGGAACATACTGTCTCTGAGCTATTCGTGGAGAGACTAGAAAAATTACTTGGATTCCCCAAGACTTGCCCTCACGGAGGAACTATTCCTGCCAAGGGAGAACTCCTGGTTGAAATCAATAACCTGCCACTAGCTGACATCAAGGAAGCTGGCGCCTACCGCCTGACTCGTGTGCACGATAGTTTTGACATTCTCAGTTATTTGGATAAGCACTCACTTCACATCGGTGATCCTCTCCAAGTCAAGCAGTTTGATGGCTTCAGCAATACCTTCACTATCCTCAGTAAAAACGAGAATTTGCAAGTAAGTATGGACATTGCAAAACAACTCTACGTCGAAAAAATCGACTAATTTCTCAAGTACCCCAACCAACCCTGAAAGTTTTATTTTCAGGGTTTTCTTATCTATTTTTTATATCAAAAACGATAGTAAGCGCTTCCATAATCCAACTAAATATTGTATAATAATTATATAAACTATTCCGTCACTAACAGATGAAAAAAGGAGGGCTTATCATGAAAAAATCATCTTCATCAAAACCATTGAGCTCCTTGTCATTGATGGAATCATGCTGGGCATTTTGGCTTTTAAAGAGGTGCTTACTTGGGATTGGATTTTGATTTATAGCGGTTAGCTCATTTTCTTTCACCCTGTGCTGTTGACCTATCTTTCTAACCAGCTTTGTGACCACTTTAGTCAACTCTATTCCCAGATTAGACCGAGATTCTGGCGCTTTGCCTTACAAATCCTTCTATGGGATATCCTGATGATTCTCTCCTTGATATGTTTAAGTGGTACCCCACTTTTCCTTCAGGGGACTCTCCTCATCCTAGGACATCTCATCCCTTCCTATCGCACCTGCCAAATCCTGAAACAAGACTTTCCCCAAGCCTATCAAGCACCGATTTCTTTTGGAGTATTTTATGATAGATGAGAAAAACCAAGCCGGCTGGGCTTGATCTTTCTTATCTATTTTTAGTATCTAGGATAATGGTAACTGGCCCATCATTGACCAGCTCAACCTGCATATCCGCTCCAAAGATACCTGTCTGAACAGGCACTTCTTGCGCTAGTTTTTGGTTGAAAACATCATAGAAGTCTGATGCCATATCAGGTTTGGCTGCTTCTGTAAAGGCTGGACGATTGCCTTTCTTGGTATCCGCAAAGAGGGTAAACTGGGAAATAGAAAGGATTTCTCCTTCAATATCTTTGACAGATAGGTTCATCCTGCCTTCTGCATCTGAAAAAATCCGCATATTGACCAGTTTTCTCACAGCATAGTCCAAATCTTCCTCTTGGTCCTCTGGTCCAACACCAACCAGCAATAAGAGCCCCTGATTGATTTTTCCCTGAACCTGACCTTCGATACTGACTTGGGCTTTTTTAACACGTTGGATAATGATTTTCATAATAGCCTTTCTAGTAAGAACTCAGACAATTAACCGTTGGTTCGTTTGACAGAGTAAACTTCTGGCACACTCTTAATCTTGTCCACAACCGTAGTCAGCGTCGAGAGGTTGGTAATGCCAAAGGACACATGGATATTGGCAAATTTCATATCCTTGGTTGGTTGGGCATTGACTGTTGAAATATTCTTGGTTGTGTTTGAGAGAACTTGCAGTACATCGTTCAACAATCCTGTACGGTTGAGGCCATAAATATCAATATGAGCCATATACTCTTTATTTGAGCTAGAGTACTGACCTTCCCACTCCACATCAAGGAGACGTTGCTCGTAGTTTTCTTGGGCGCGCAGGTTCATACAGTCCACACGGTGAATAGCCACACCACGACCCTTGGTAATGTAGCCGACAATATCATCACCAGGCACGGGGTTACAACACTTGGCAATCCGCACTAGGAGACCAGAAGCACCTTCAATGACCACACCACCTTCATGCTTGACCTTGAGGGTTTCTTTATTTTCAACCTTGACCTCGCCACCTTTGACAAGTTCTTCTGCCTCAGCCTTGGCCTTGGCACGTTCTTCTTCACGACGTTCCTTTTCAGTCAGACGATTAAAGACAGTAATAGCACCGATTTCCCCAAAACCAATGGCCGCAAAGAGGGAGTCTTCTGTCTTGTAGCTGGTCTTTTGCAGGACTTGGTCCATATGACGCTTGTCCATAAATTTATTGGCCACATAACCATTTTCTTGGAACTGGGTCATCAACATTTCACGACCCTTATTAACAGATAATTCCTTATCTTGGTTTTTAAAAAACTGACGAATCTTGTTGCGCGCCTTGCTGGTCTTGACCATATTGAGCCAGTCGCGGCTAGGTCCAAAGGAGTTGGGGTTGGTGACAATTTCAACCTGATCCCCTGTTTTGAGCTTGGTTGTCAGTGGAACCATACGGCCGTTGACCTTGGCACCAGTCGCTTTTTCACCGACTTTAGTATGGATTTCATAAGCAAAGTCAATAGGTCCTGAATCTTTTGGAAGAGAACGGACAGCTCCATCTGGTGTAAAGACGTAAATCTCCTCAGCCAGATAGTTTTCCTTAACAGAGTCCACAAATTCCTTGGCATCATCAGCCTGATCTTGAAGCTCCATCATCTCCTTGATCCAGTTCATCCCAATAGCAGACTCCTTACTGTTAACCTGCCCCTTAACGCCTTTCTTATAAGCCCAGTGAGCCGCAACCCCGTACTCAGCCACCTCGTGCATGGCCTTGGTCCGAATTTGGAATTCAATCGGTCCTTTTGGCCCATAGACAGTCGTATGGATAGACTGGTAACCATTTGCCTTGCGGTTAGCGATGTAGTCCTTAAAGCGACCAGGCATGGGTTTCCAAAGTTCATGCACATAACCAAGCATGGCATAAACATCACTTTGGGTATCCAAAATACAACGAATGGCAATCAGGTCATAGATTTCCTCAAACCGTTTTCTCTTGTCCTGCATTTTGCGGAAAATTGAGTAAATATGCTTGGGACGACCATAAATCTTCCCTTTCAAGTGACGATCTATCGTATACTCCTCTAATTTTGTGACTACCTCATCCACCAAGGCTTCACGCTCTCTGCGCTTTTCCTTCATCATATTGGTAATCTTGTAAAACTCTGTCGGGTTGAGATAACGGAAAGACAGGTCTTCCAATTCCCATTTGACACTGGAAATCCCCAAACGGTGAGCAAGTGGGGCATAGATTTCCATAGTTTCTTTGGAAATGCGCTCCTGCTTGTCTTTTCGAAGATGTTTCAGGGTTCGCATATTGTGCAAGCGGTCAGACAGTTTGACCAAGATAACGCGGATGTCCTCAGACATGGCCATGAGCATCTTGCGATGATTTTCAGCCAACTGCTCTTCGTGAGACTTGTACTCGACCTTGCCAAGCTTGGTGACTCCGTCAACAATCACGCGCACATCGGGACCAAACTCTCTTTCCAAATCGTCCAAGGTCGCATCTGTATCTTCCACCACATCATGCAAGAAACCACAAGCTACCGTTACAGCATCCAGCTTGAGTTTGGCTAGAATACCTGCCACTTGAATAGGGTGAATGATATAAGGCTCGCCTGATTTGCGGTATTGACCACTATGACAATCCACCGCATAGACCAAGGCCTTATGGACAAAATGGACATCCTCTTCCGTTAAATATTCTTTGGTTAAAGCGACAACTTCTTCGCCTGTTAAATTCACTTCTTTTGGCATCTCTACTCTCCAATTCTTCCTACCATTTTATCACTTTTTTAAGAATATGAAAACTAGATTGGAACAGAATAAGAAAAAATAATTCAGAATTGCTTGATAATTCTGAATTATTGGTCCATAATATACTACGAAGTTAGATTTTAAACTTAGGTGATAGAAGGAGAGATAGAAGAACGGAAACCATATTGTAACCCAAAGACTTTTTGACTTCCCCAATTCCATTGAAGATACGAAAGATAAACGGTGGAACTCGTGTCACATACACTGGTACCTTGACTGGATTTTGGAATTAATACTCAATGAAAATCAAAGAGCAAACTAGGAAACTAGCCGCAGGTTGCTCAAAGCACCGCTTTGAGGTTGTAAATAGAACTGACGAAGTCAGCTCAAAACACTGTTTTGAGGTTGTGGATAGAACTGACGAAGTCAGTAACCATATATACGGCAAGGTGACGCTGACGTAGTTTGAAGAGATTTTCGAAGAGTATAAAAATCCTCAAGATACTTTCTTCTATCCTTTAGTTTATAAGGAGAACACCTATGAAAAAAGCTGCTATTTCTATCTTTGCTCTCCTAGTGTTAGGAGTTAGCTGCCTGTTTCTATTCAGCCAACAAAGCTATAAAAAAACAGTCGTTCAATACTAGGCTAAGGATCAGAACCTGCCCAATAGGATAACTTATAGTGAATATAGCGATAAACGAGAAGCCAACTACGGTGGCACTCTAAACATCACATCTATCAAACAAGCTAGTGACGGAGTTTATGCAACCTATGGAGGGCAATTGACACCTTTCCAATATTGATAAATTGATAACCAGCCTGTCTTCATCTAGTCATGCTGGTTTTTAAGTTCATTCTAAATCCTTACCTATTTCCCCCAACTATGCTATACTTAATTTAGTACATTCTTTGAGATTGGAGCTAATATGAAAATTCATAAAACTGTGAATCCTGTTGCCTATGAAAACACCTATTACCTAGAAGGCGAAAAGCACCTTATCGTAGTAGATCCTGGTAGTCATTGGGAAGCCATTCGTCAGACAATCGAGAACCTCAACAAACCGATCTGCGCTATTCTCCTGACCCACGCTCATTATGACCATATCATGAGTCTGGACTTGGTGCGCGAGACCTTTGGCAATCCTCCTGTCTATATCGCAGAGAGCGAAGCCAGCTGGCTCTACACTCCTGTCGATAATCTCTCCGGTCTCCCTCGCCACGATGATATGGCAGATGTGGTCACAAAACCTGCAGAACACACCTTTGTCTTTCACGAAGAATACCAACTAGAGGAATTTCGTTTTAAGGTTCTACCGACCCCAGGGCACTCTATCGGTGGTGTTTCCCTAGTCTTTCCTGATGCTCACCTAGTCTTGACGGGAGATGCTCTGTTCCGCGAAACAATTGGACGGACGGATCTTCCGACTGGTAGTACAGAGCAACTCCTTCATAGTATCCAGACCCAACTCTTCACCCTACCAAACTACGATGTCTATCCAGGACATGGTCCAGCTACTACTATCGCTCACGAAAAGGCCTTCAATCCCTTTTTCTAGCAAGATGATGACAATCGATAGCACAATTTAATACTCAATGAA
>NZ_VMLM01000043.1:0-61007 GCF_013276695.1 Streptococcus sp. 4155 | reverse complement strand
CTTTGAGGTTGTAGATAAAACTGACGAAGTCAGCTCAAAACACTGTTTTGAGGTTGTGGATAGAACTGACGAAGTCAGCTCAAAACACTGTTTTGAGGTTGTGGATAGAACTGACGAAGTCAGCTCAAAACACAGTTTTGAGGTTGTAGATAAAACTGACGAAGTCAGCTCAAAACACTGTTTTGAGGTTGTGGATAGAACTGACGAAGTCAGCTCAAAACACCGTTTTGAGGTTGTAGATAGAACTGACGAAGTCAGTAACATATATCTACGGCAAGGCGAAGCTGACGTGGTTTGAAGAGATTTTCGAAGAGTATTAGAATTATAAAAAACGCATAATATCAGATGTAGAAAAGTTTGATACTATGCGTTTTATCATGAAAAGATTTTCTAAATCATCTCCTCAAATTGATTTTTTCACAGTCTAAAATATTTGATAGATAAACTATGAATTGGAGTTATTCTGACTCCTTACGAAAGCTAAATAATCCAGCAGTTAGAGTTAACATTCCAAATAGGGTGGCGAGAATTGAGTGATTTTCTCCAGTATTTGGCAAAGTCTTAGCTACTTGTTTCGAAATAGTTTCAGTCTTAGTTGCTAACGACTCAGCTTGAGTTTTTGTACTACTTGCGTCATTTCCTTTTTGTTCAGTATTACTACTATTTACAACTGGAACAGGAGTTGTACTACCTCCGTTATTGCGGCTTGCGGCAACTTTGAAAGTCATAGCATAGATACTGAAGTGATTGGTTTCAAAAGTAACCTTATCTGTATCTTGTTTGAACTTCAATGCCTGTAAAGTACCATCTGGAGCAACATAGTAAACATTTTCAACTGGCTTATCAGCAGAAAGACTTACTAGAACCATGCCATTTGGCTGGATAGCCTTACCATTCGCGTCATACAGATGAATGTCAAAGGCCTTGTAGTCTTTTGATTCAAGTGAAGTCGGCTTGGTTTCTTCTACCTTGATATAGCTGACATTTTTGAGTGTTGCTTCTGAACCATGCACTTGAACGCTTCCAGCTTTGTTCGAAAGAACACGAGTATTGTTTGGGATGGCTGGGTTAAGCGTAGGCGTTACAGGAGTTGTCGGTGTTACTGGAGCAACTGGATTCACAGGTTGTTCTGCTGGTTTCTCTGGCTTAGCAGGTTGTGGTTGATCTGGAACAGCTGGTGCAACTGGTTTTGGTGTGTCAGGAACTACAGGTTTCTCGCTTGGCTTTTCTGCTGGTTTCTCTGGCTTAGCAGGTTGTGGTTGATCAGCTGGAACAGTAGGAACACTTGGCTGCTTGTCTGGCTTAGGTTGTTCACTTGGCTTAACTTCAGGTTTTACTTGCTCAGCTGGTTTTTCAGCAGGGTTCTTAAACAAGAAAACGTAAGTATCGTAGGTCTCACCAAATAGATTGTATGAATGAGTTTTAGTTTTCTCATCATAGCGATTTGTTTCTTCACTTGGGAATCCTGGATAATAGAGTTCTTCCAGTTTTCTATCCTTAGTTAATGTATAAACCTGAATATCTTCTTTCTTCTCTTTTGATTTGATAGTTAAAGAGATGCCACCACCTTGGAGAGTTCGATTTGTTCCGTAAGTTGGATTTCCATTTTTATTAGGAACTTCATAGAAGATTGTATAAGCTTCGTAGTTCATTCCTTCCAACTCTGGAACTTTTACTCGAACAAGAGCAGGTTTAAACCTACTATCCATATCTCCAAATCCGCTACCTTTAAATTTTATCTCTTTACCGTTTTCGAACATCGGATTATTGAAATTCGAATTAAAAGTATTTACTTTTATATGAGATCCTGCATGAAGCAAGTCTGGTTCAGCTGTCCACCAACCGTAAGATGTTTTTTCTACATTCTCAGCAGGAAGTGGAGCAGCAAGGTCGTTTGTTGTTAGAGTAGGGCGACCTGTTCCGTTATTAAACCAACGTTTTGGCTGGTTGGTTCGATAAGGAACCTTTGGCAATCCAGCATTTTTAGCTAGTTCCACTGGTTTAGCAGGTTGTGGTTGCTCCACTGGTTTAACCTCTGGTTGAGGGTTTTCTGCTGGTTTTGGAGATGGAACGGGTGTTTCAGCTGGTTTATTTTCAACCGGCTTGTTCTCAGCTGGTTTCGGCTGCACAGTTGGTTCAACTGTCTCCGCTGGTTTCGAAATTTCAGCAGGTTTTTCCGTTTCCGCTGGTTGCGGATCTTTCGGTTTTTCTTCTACTGGTTTATTTTTAGTGTAAACAAAATAGTAGCGAAAAAGATTATCTCCTTTACCATTTTTGTAGCCAGAACCACGCAAAGCATAAGCTGCATCATAACTGACTCTGACAACTTTTGGATCTGGGTCGATATCTGGATGATCTGCAGCTGATTTTACGACGTGGCTAAAAGTGTAGTCGGAGAATTTTTTTGCTGTTAGTATTCCATCTGCATCATCTTTATCGGTATCGAACCGTAATGATCTAACTGTTGCGTGTTCTGGACTATCAATCCTGGATTCAGTAGTGTATCCATATTTTTGGACACGATCAGCATCCAAGAAATCTGCTTGGACTTTGTATTCTCGATAAGTCCAGTCTGCTAAAGTAGGAAAGCCTTGCCCATTTGTTCCGGGAATTGGCGTGTTTAGAAGTTTATCAGCATCTATTCCAGAAAGAGCGTAAAGCTTTTGATTTGCTTCAGATACAATCTTGTCGTTCTCTTCTTTAGTCATAGACATGACTGCGCCAGCTTTGTATGCCAAATCTTCCGCCACCATCTTCTTCATCTCTTCAGAATCTGTTATAGGTTGTTCTGGTTCAGGCGTTATGATTGGTAGACCTGGCTCAGGTAGCTGATTGGTTGGATCGACGTTGTATTTTTTCTCGATCTCAGCATTTTTCTTGTCCTCTGCGATAGCCTCATCTGTTCCGTTTGCGAGAATGTTGCCCTCGGTCGAAGGTTTTTCGACAGGCGCGGGCTCTTCTACCGGCTTTTCAGCAGGTTTCGAAACTTCTTTGCCTGGCTTTGGCTTAGCGATTGGGTCGAGCATACTGAAATCAACCCAGCTACCATTAGGTTTTGGTGCAGGTGTTGGTTGAGCAACATTAGGTTTAGCAGCAACATTTGGCTGCGGCGCAACGTTTTCCTCGGCACGCACCAAAGTTGGCACGGCAGCACTAAGAGTTACAGCAGAGAAAGTGACAATACCTAGTTTAGTTAGTTTATTCATAATTTTTCCTCCTTGGGAATGTATAATTGCCTTTTTAGGCTTATAAAATAACAAAATCAACTTCCTTTCAAGACCACAAAAGCAAAATTTTGAGCCAACTCATTCTCTAAACATTTAATGTTCTTGATAGAAGCCTTAAATGAACCTTTATCCATTAACTGAACAATACAGCTATTACACTATTACATATCTTAATAATTTTTAAATTTTTTGTTACCATAAGCTCGCTAACTACTTTAGAGATAGGGAACTAAGTGTATCGCGTAACGACCGTTAAACGATACACAAAAAATACCAGTCTAATACAGGTTAAAAACACTGTTAAACTCGTATTTTTTAAATATTCATATTGTTGTTTTGACTGTTTCATCAAACGGTCGTTAATCGAAACAAATTTACAGCTTCATTCTACCATTTTTCCCTATTTTTAGCAATGATTTTCCGTTTTTTTTGACGATTGTTCGCCACTTTATTGCGTTCTAACACTTTATATAGGGTTGATGTAGAAATTTGTTCAGCTTTTGCAATATTACGTATGCTTATATTTGAATGTAGATATTTGTTAAGTATCCGCTCCTCCTTTTCTTTTGAAATCCGTTTTGCTCCTAATCTAACACCATTTTCCTTAGCTTTTCGAAGTCCTTCTTTTGTGCGAAACCTCAGATTTTCCAGCTCATTTTCTGCCACAAAGCCTAAAATGACGCAAAGTAACCTGCCAATAAGAGAGTCTGTTTCTAGTTTTTCATGCAAACTGACTAGCTGAATATGATATTCATTAAATTGTTCAATAAGTTCTAGTAGCTTAAACATAGATCGAGTCAGTCTATCTAACTTATAGATAGTGAAAGTAACCTGCTTGCCATCTTTCGAAAAGTCAGAGGCCAGTTTTAAGGCTTTTGTAAGTTCAGGACGAGTGTTATTTGCACCAGATTCCTTTTCTATAAAAAGTTTATCGCAATGTTTGAGAGCTTCGATTTGCACTTTCAATCCTAGGTCTTGCTTATGAGTAGATACACGGGCGTAGCCTATGTTGATAGTCTTTTGAGACATAAAAATCCTCCTGTTATCTTGATACAGAGGGATATTTTACTATGAATTTTAAAATAAGAAAAGACTTCAATTTCATAATCCCTATGAACTACACCCCAAAAGCTAGATTATTCTATCTAACTTTTTAGGGTGTACATAGATAGGGAAGGTGTAATTATAGGAGTTTTACTTGTCTCTTTGTATTACCAAATAATCACGCGCTCTTCTGGTGAACGCCACATTCCGTCACCTTCTTTGACATCATAGGTTGTAAAGAAATCGTCGAAGTTTGGTACTTGCACATTGACACGGAGTTTGGCTGGTGCGTGCACATCGACGCTAGCCAAAAGTTTCATAAATTCTGGACGACCTTTCATGCGCCAGATGCGACCGAAGTTGTAGAAGAATTCTTCTGCTGAGAAGTCTGCTTCTCTCTTAGCTGCTTCAAGCGCTGCTGCGATTCCTCCCAAGTCAGCCACATTTTCTGACACAGTCAATTTACCGTTGATGGTTGCTCCATAAGAATCCTGTCCATCAAATTGGTCAATGACTTTTTGTGTTTTCTCTTTGAAGGCAGCATAGTCGCTCTCTGTCCACCAATCCTTGAGGCTACCATTTTCATCGAAGGAAGCTCCGTTGGTATCAAAGGCGTGAGAAATTTCATGGGCAATAACTGCACCAATCCCACCGTAATTAGCAGAAGATGACTGATGCAAGTCATAGAAAGGAGCCTGTAAAATAGCTGCTGGAAAGACAATTAGGTTCTTCTGTGGATTGTAGTAAGCATTGACCATATGAGCAGGCATGCCCCACTCCTTGTAGTCTACAGGCTGGTTCCACTTGCTCCAACTGTGTTTGATTTCCACACGCGCAAAGACTAGAGCATTGTCAAAAAGGCTAGCATTTTCATCCACTACCTTATCCTTGTAGCGTTCTGGCAATTCTTCTGGGTAACCGATATAAGGCTTGATAACATTGAGTTTGACGATGGCCTTGTCACGAGTTTCAGGAGTCAGCCAGTCATTTTTAGCCAAGCGTTCCTTATAGACATCAATCATAGTTGCCACTTTTTTCTCCACATCTGCCTTAGCTTCTGGAGAGAATTTTTCATGGGCATACCATAGGCCTAAAGCTTGTTTGAATGGACCTTGTGCTAGCTGGTAGGCTGCCTTGACCTTGTCTTTGGCTTCTGGAACTCCTGAAAGCGCACGGCTATAGGCACCTGACAAGACACGGATTTCTTCTGTTAAATAGCTGGTTGAAAGATTGACAACACTCAAAATCAAGGTTGCCTTGAGAAGAGGCCATGCCTCTTCACTATAGAATTGATCTGCTGCTTGCCAGAAACGTTCCTCGTCTACAATAACCTTGTCTGGTACTTGTCCAAGAACAGCTTGGAAGAAGTCATTCAAAGGTAGGGCAGGCGCGAATTTCTTGAAATCTTCGTAAGAATATGGATGGTAAAGCTTGGCATATTCTGAACTTTCTTCATTAGAGAGCACCACTGCCGCAACTCGACGGTCCAATTCAAGTCTTTTTTCTAGCAAGTCTTCAATTTCTTCATCAGAGAAATCATAAGCCTTGAGGAGATTTGCGCTGCTTTCTTTCCAAAGAGTCAAGAGCTCTTCGCGCTGAGGATGTTCTTCTGCATAGTAGGTCGTATCTGGCAAGATTGTGCTTGGAGCGCTAGCCCATAGAACATTGATTCTAGCATCCATAAAGTCTGGCGATACACCAAAAGGAAGGAAGTTTGGTTTTCCTGCAAGCTCAAACTCTGCTAGTTTAGCTGTAAAATCCGCAAAAGTCTCCAACTCTTGGAATTCTTTAAGGAGTGGTAAGACAGGTGTGATACCGTCAGCTTCTCTCTTGTCAAAATCACGAACTAGGCGGTGGTATTTGACAAAGTTTGCCAAGATAGCATCCTCAGGCACCTCTTCACCTGCTAACCACTTGTCTGTTGTCGCCAGCATCAAGTCTTCAATTTCCTGATCTAAATCAACAAAACCTCCTGTTTGAGACTTATCTGCTGGGATTTCAGCTGTCTGTTGCCATTCTCCATTGATAGCATCATAAAAATCATCTTGATAACGTGTCATCTTGTTCTCGCTTTCATTTGTATTTGTCTTTATCTTAACAAAAATCACTAGGGAATGCAATTAAAAATGAACTTTCCTTTTCTATCATTTTTCAGTTATTATTTCAAATTTTTTAAAAATTCACAAAAAAATTAATTGTCTGAAAAATGAATTGACAAAAAATATATAAAATGATAAAATTCTATCTATCTCATAGCTTTGCTACTTGAAATTTAAATATTAGGAGGTAGATTTTATGCTTAAGCAAAAACGTGTTCATTCTGTAAGTATTGCAGGAATCGCAGTGCAGTAAAGGCAGTGCAGTAAAGGATAGTAATACTTTCTTCACCGAGGCTGGTAACTAGACTTTCTCTAGTTACCTTTTCTTTTAATTGATATAAGGAGATATAATGGATCTACTAAAAGCTCGTCCAAAACTAAAAAAGGCTTACCCAGTAGTATATAAAGACGGATCGGTCTATATAGGTGGGTTTGGAGAAATTACAGAACATGAAGACCCTAGCGGAGCTATTGAATACATGCTCAAAAAAATGGATGGAATTAATACTGTCGAAAAAATCATAAGAGAAGTTTCAGAAACCTACAGTGAACTATCACCATCTGATGTAATGGAAGCTATTGATGAAATCAGTAAAGAACGATTTATCGAGGATTTAAATCTTACTGGTTCTAAAATATTATTCAAGTATGAATTAGAACGTTATCACAGAAACATCAACTTTTTTCATCTTACGCAACTTTAAGTGAAAATAAATATATTTCTCAAAAAAAATTAATTGATTCAAAAATTGGAATTATTGGATTAGGCGGATTAGGATCTCACATTATATATGACTTAGCTGGCTTAGGTATAGGAGAAATAAAAGCTGTTGAATTTGATGTCGTTGATATATCTAATTTAAATAGACAAATTTTATATAACTTTGATGATATAGGAAAGAGTAAAGCAAGTATAGCAAAACAACGCATCTATGAATTTAATCCTCAAATAAAATTTACTGTTGAGGAAAAGAAAATCAATTCATCTGAAGATGTTGTTGAATCATTCCGAGGATTCGACTGCTTAATACTAGTTGCGGATAGACCTAAAATCAAACTAGCAAGATGGGTAAATGAAGCTATAGTAAAGCTGAATATTCCTTTATTTTGTGCAGGTTTAGAAGCGCAACGAGCCCTGCAATATACTATTATCCCCAAAATATCTGGATGCATAGATTGTTGGAGAAATACTATCCAAAAAGAACACCCTATTTCTCACCTAATCCTTGAAGAAAGAACTCGTTTAAACTTAGTTGGTGACAATACTGCCATAGCTCCTCTAGTATCTGTAGCAACTGGTATCATTTGTTCAGAAGTTACAAAATATATCACTGGTATCGGTGAATTAACTACTGTAGGCCAATTAAAATCTATAGATATGAATACAATGACTACAAAAATAGCCGAGCATTGGCATATAGATCCCAATTGTATAACCTGTCGTGGAGGTAATATTATTGAATAGAAATTACAAAATATTGTGGCTAACATTTCTTGTATCCAACTTTGGTGATTGGCTAAGAAAATTAGCTCTACCTTTGCTAGTATTTGAGAAAACAGGATCTCCATTTCATATGGCTACTCTATACGGTATTTCATTTTTACCATGGATTTTATTTTCTCTAGTAGGAGGTATATTAGCAGATAAATTCAAAAAAGTATATATCATTTCAATATGTCATTTAATCTCATTAGTCATTCTAAGTTTGCTAATAATATCTTTTAAAAATGATAATATACTCTTACTCTTAATTTATATTTTAACCTTCCTGCTCTCCTCTACAGAGCCATTAGTCCACCCAGCATTTCAAAGCTTGTTACCACAGATTGTAACAGACAATCAGCTATCAAAAGCCAATTCAGGAATCCAACTTATTGACAATACATTAAATCTTATTGGTCCTATGATTAGTGGTTCTGTTCTATTACTTATTAATCCAGCTAAAGTTTTATGGGTCAATGCTCTTACCTTTTTAATTGCCAGCCTATTAATTCTCTGCATAAAAACTCCAGAAAATACACTAGTAAATATCTCTAAAAAAGAGAGTCTTTCTAAAACAATATCTATTGGTTTGCACTATGTAAAAAATGATAAAATCATCCTAAGTGGAGCTATTCTTTTTTTTGGAACAAACTTTGGTATTCATATATTTCAGGCCAACTTAGTTTACTATATTACAGATGTTCTAGGCTATACCTCCTTTCACTATGGATTAATACTCTCAATAGCTGGTGTAGGAGCTATATTAGGTGCTATTCTTGCCCCTGAATTAATTAAAAAGTTTAGATATGGAAAAATCCTCTCCATCAGTACAATGCTAGCTGGTCTATCTACTATGTTGCTATCAATTAACACAAACTATATATATGGGAGTATTTTTAGGTTTGAGTAATATGTTTGGCAATATCAATGCCATTACATATTTTACGTTACGACAAAAAGTTGTCAAAAAAGAAATGTTGGGACGTGTTGTTAGTATTACTAGAATGATCTCATTTGCTTCTATCCCCTTAGGAGCATACCTTGGAGGGATACTTGTTTCACATAACTTAACTATCATAAGTATTCTAATATTAGCAGGTACTATAAGATTTCTTGCAGGGGGATTTAGTTACTTTAGTCCATTAACCAAAAGTAAAAACTATTGATGTTTAAAGTGTGATATACTGATTCAAAATAATTCATCAAAGAATCGCTCATACTCAACAAAAATCAAAGGGTAAACTAAGGGGTTATCCATGGATAGATTAAAACACTTTTTGAAGTACAGATAGTAAATCTAATTAAAGAATCTTTAAAATCATAAAAACGCATAATATCAGGTGTATAAACCTTGAGATTATGCGTTTTATTAGACCTCCTACTAAATATATAGCAAAATAGAGTTAGTTGGAGCTGGAGTAGTACAATGCTGCTTCTAAGGCATTTTTATAATTTACTTTGAATTTCTAACAATGTTTTAAAAAACTCGGTGGACTATTCCAGATTCAATCCACTATATATTGATTCCCTTGTGTGATGTGTAAAGATTTTTTAATGACTTATTTTAATTTTTTCAAAAATTAACTTGACTTAATTTTTTTTTTAATGTATATTAAGAGACAGGAGGAATATAAGTTTATGATACGTATCGAAAATCTCAGTGTCTCCTACAAAGAAACGTTGGCACTTAAGGATATTTCACTAGTGCTCCATGGACCAACAATTACCGGCATCATTGGTCCAAACGGCGCTGGGAAATCAACACTATTAAAAGGTATGCTGGGAATTATCCCACATCAAGGTCAGGCATTTCTCGATGACAAGGAAGTTAAAAAATCCTTACACCGAATTGCCTATGTCGAACAAAAAATCAATATCGACTACAACTTTCCCATCAAGGTCAAGGAATGCGTCTCGTTAGGACTCTTTCCCTCTATCCCTCTCTTTCGAAGTTTAAAGGCTAAACATTGGAAGAAAGTGAAAGAAGCCCTTGAAATCGTCGGTCTAGCTGACTACGCTGAACGGCAAATCAGTCAACTGTCTGGAGGTCAATTCCAGCGGGTCTTGATTGCCAGATGTTTGGTGCAGGAAGCCGACTATATCCTCTTGGATGAACCCTTTGTTGGGATTGACTCTGTCAGTGAGGAAATCATCATGAATACGCTGAGAGATCTGAAAAAAGCTGGGAAGACGGTTCTCATCGTCCACCACGACCTCAGCAAGGTTCCCCACTACTTCGATCAAGTCTTGCTTGTCAATCGAGAAGTGATTGCCTTTGGTCCAACCAAAGAAACCTTTACCGAAACCAATCTCAAAGAAGCTTACGGTAATCGACTCTTTTTCAATGGAGGTGACCTATGATTGCAGAATTTATCGATGGATTGCAAAAATTCCATTTCCTACAAAATGCCTTGATAACAGCTATTGTCGTCGGGGTCGTAGCTGGAGCTGTGGGATGTTTCATCATTCTACGCGGGATGTCACTCATGGGAGATGCCATTTCACATGCTGTCTTACCAGGTGTAGCCCTCTCCTTCATCTTGGGCCTTGACTTCTTTATCGGAGCCATTGTCTTTGGATTGCTAGCTGCCATCATCATTACCTACATCAAGGGAAACTCGATTATCAAAAGCGATACCGCCATCGGCATTACCTTTTCTTCTTTCTTAGCCCTCGGTATCATCTTGATTAGTGTCGCTAAAAGTTCAACTGACCTTTTCCATATCCTTTTTGGTAATATCCTAGCCGTCCAAGATACGGATATGCTTATTACTATGGGTGTTGGTGCAGCCATTCTCTTGTTAATCTGGATTTTCTTCAAGCAACTCTTGATAACTTCCTTTGATGAACTCTTGGCTAAAGCCATGGGAATGCCTGTCAATTTCTATCACTACCTTCTCATGGTACTCTTGACTCTCGTGTCTGTGACAGCCATGCAAAGTGTCGGAACTATCCTGATTGTAGCCATGCTGATTACCCCAGCCGCGACTGCTTATCTCTATGCTAATAGCCTGAAAAGTATGATTTTCCTATCTTCAACCTTTGGAGCGACAGCTTCAGTTTTGGGGCTCTTTATCGGCTATAGCTTTAACGTTGCGGCAGGTTCTAGTATCGTGCTTACAGCCGCTAGTTTCTTTCTCATTAGCTTCTTTATCGCTCCAAAACAACGATATTTGAAACTAAAAAATAAACATTTGTTAAAATAAGGGGCAAAGCCCCAATAATAAATTGGAGGATCTAATGAAAAAATTAGGTACATTACTCGTTCTCTTTCTTTCCGTCATTGCTCTTGTAGCATGTGCTAGCGGAAAAAAAGATACAGCTTCTGGTCAAAAACTAAAAGTTGTTGCTACAAACTCAATCATTGCTGATATTACTAAAAATATTGCTGGTGACAAGATTGATCTTCACAGTATCGTTCCGATTGGGCAAGACCCACACGAATACGAACCACTTCCTGAAGACGTTAAGAAAACTTCTGAGGCTGATTTGATTTTCTATAACGGTATCAACCTTGAAACAGGTGGCAATGCTTGGTTTACAAAATTGGTAGAAAATGCCAAGAAAACTGAAAACAAAGACTACTTCGCAGTCAGCGACGGCGTTGATGTTATCTACCTTGAAGGTCAAAATGAAAAAGGAAAAGAAGACCCACACGCTTGGCTTAACCTTGAAAACGGTATTATTTTTGCTAAAAATATCGCCAAACAATTGAGCGCCAAAGACCCTAACAATAAAGAATTCTATGAAAAAAATCTCAAAGAATATACTGATAAGTTAGACAAACTTGATAAAGAAAGTAAGGATAAATTTAATAAGATCCCTGCTGAAAAGAAACTCATTGTAACCAGCGAAGGAGCATTCAAATACTTCTCTAAAGCCTATGGTGTCCCAAGTGCCTACATCTGGGAAATCAATACTGAAGAAGAAGGAACTCCTGAACAAATCAAGACCTTGGTTGAAAAACTTCGCCAAACAAAAGTTCCATCACTCTTTGTAGAATCAAGTGTGGATGACCGTCCAATGAAAACTGTTTCTCAAGACACAAACATCCCAATCTACGCACAAATCTTTACTGACTCTATCGCAGAAGAAGGTAAAGAAGGCGACAGCTACTACAACATGATGAAATACAACCTTGACAAGATTGCTGAAGGATTGGCAAAATAAGCCTCTGAAAAACGTCATTCTCATGTGAGCTGGCGTTTTTTCTATGCACACATTTCCGGTCAAATCATTGGAAAATTCTGACTGTTTTAGATACAATGGAAGAAAAAAGATTGGAGTATCCTATGGTAACTTTTCTCGGAAATCCTGTGAGCTTTACAGGTAAACAACTACAAGTCGGCGACAAGGCGCTTGATTTTTCTCTTACTACAACAGATCTTTCTAAAAAATCTCTGGCTGATTTTGATGGCAAGAAAAAAGTCTTGAGTGTCGTTCCTTCTATCGATACAGGTATCTGCTCAACTCAAACACGTCGTTTTAATGAAGAATTGGCTGGACTGGACAACACGGTCGTATTGACTGTTTCAATGGACCTACCTTTTGCTCAAAAACGTTGGTGCGGTGCTGAAGGCCTTGACAATGCCATTATGCTTTCAGACTACTTTGACCATTCTTTCGGGCGCGATTATGCCCTCTTGATCAACGAATGGCACCTATTAGCACGCGCAGTCTTTGTCCTCGATACTGACAATACGATTCGCTACGTTGAATACGTGGATAATATCAATTCTGAGCCAAACTTCGAAGCCGCAATTGCAGCTGCTAAAGCCCTATAGAAAAAATCCTCTGTCACAAAGAGCTCCCTGCTCTTTGTGACAGAGGATTTTTGAATATTAGTAAATAGAAGTTCAATCAGCTAAAAACAACCACCTTATACTCTTCGAAAATCTCTTCAAACCACGTCAGCTTTATCTGCAACCTCAAAGCGGTGCTTTGAGCAACCTACGACTAGCTTCCTAGTTTGCTCTTTGATTTTCATTGAGTATTACTCTACAGATTTCAAGGCTTCTAACATATCAACCTTTCTCAAATGATGATTAACAAAGAAACCAAGCAAGGTCAAAATGATACTTACTGCTGCCACTGAGATTACATAGACTTCCCAGCCTACCTGTGGATAAAAGAGAATAGTCGCTGGTGAAATCATTTGAATCAAAAATTGGTGTAAATAGAAACCAGATACCAGACCAAGGACGATTCCAACAAGGGACAGCACAATCGTCTCACGGTAAATGTAGAGAGTGACTTCATTATTATGAAAACCGAGAACCTTGATAGTGGAGAGTTCACGGATTCTTTCAGCTACGTTGATATTGGTCAAATTGTAGAGGATAACAATAGCCAACAGAACCGACACGATGACCAAGATGGTCATGGTCTGATTGAGTGAGCTAGCGACGGAGTCAAAGAGGCGAATGGCTGAAGCATTTTGGACAACACTGGACACCGCAGCTTGATTCATAAGTAAGCCTGCCTGTCTTTCGATACTAGTAGCACTGGTATCTCTTAACGAGACCAAATAAGTGTTGGCTTGGGGTAGCTGTCCGTAAATTTGCTCATAGCTAGCCTGACTCATATAAATAAAATGACCAACGTAGTTCTCAGCAATGGCAGCGACCTTTAGCTCCTTACCTTCAATTTCTAAAGTCTGCCCAACCTTGACACCTGCCAGCTGGGAGAGTTTATCCGTGATAACGACCCCAGTTTTTAATGTCAGCTCCTGCTGATGATTTTGCAGATAAATAAAGGGAGTCAAATCTTCCTTATCAGTCATCATAAGGGTAATTGTTTGAAGACCTGCCTTACCTTTGAAATCCTTGTCTAGCGTCTTAGAATAAATTTTCTGGTAGTCTTGAATATCCTGCCCTTTCAACACTTCTTCTAACTCTGCCTTGTCCTGATTGGTCGCACTAGGATTTTCAGAGACAATCATCTGATACTGTTGGATTTGTTGAAACTGTCTAGACGGAACTCCTGCTACAGAGGATTGGATTCCCAAACCTGCAAAGAGCAGAGCTACAGAACCTGCCACACCAAAGATTGTCATCAACATCCGTTGCTTATAACGAAAGATATTGCGAGCTGTTACCTTATGGGTAAAACTGAGACGACGCCAAATAAAACCGATGCGCTCCAGTAAGATTTTAGCTCCTTTGACAGGAGGTTTAGGCAGTAAAAGCTGGGCTGCTTCATCATGAAGTTCCCTACGAGCTACCAAGTAGGCTGGTAGAACACTAGCCAACCAGCTCAAGACAAGAGCCAGTAAGCTATAGGTCCAATAGAACTGAATCTGGGTTTCTCCCACCACCATTCCTTTTGTAATGACACTTGAAATCACACTGGCTAGTAAATAATGGCCAAGTATACTACCTAGAGCCGTTCCGACAGTCCCAGCTACTAGACCGTAGAGAAGAAACTTGGCGATAATATCCTTACTACGATAGCCCAAGGCCTTAAAAATCCCTGCATGAGTTCGCTCTTCATCCACAAAGCGAGTCATGGTCGTAAAGGTCACCATGGCTGCTACGGCATAAAGCACCACAGGAAAGATATTGCCCACTGCTCGAATACTGGATGAAGCATTGCTATACATGAGATAGCCCTGACCACCTGGCATGGTCTGACGATTATAGACCTGATACCTTGGCTCCACCAAATCATCCAAGACTTGCTGATGTTTTTCTAATTTTTCCTTTTCTTGGTCTAGATTTTGTTCAGCCTGCTTTAGCCTATCCTCTTCCTTGCTCAATTCCTGCTTGGCTTGGGTAAGTTGAGCACTGGCCTGCTCTCTCTGGGCTTGAGGAAGCAAGGCTAGTTGACTTTCTTGAGCCTGTATACGAGCTTGAGTAGCTGCTAAACGACGCTTGCCTTCCTGCAAATTAGTCTCAGCCTTGTCAAGGGTCTCTTGCCCCTTATCGAGAGACTCTTGCCCTTCTTTTTTCAACACTTGCAGACGTGCCTTGCCATTATCTGACAAAGCTTGTTCAAGCTCTTCCTGATGTTGCTTGGATTTCTCTTCATAAGCTGCTGAAAAAGCATTTAAACCTGCTAAATCTTGATATTTCAAACGAGCTATATTGTAGACTTTCTGATCAAACTGACTAGGTAAAATCACCCCATAGGCTGTCAGAGTCCCACTTCCACTTCCTGCGTAGCCCATATCTCGCTGGGAGAGGATTTCAGCTGAATCCACAAAACCAGTAATGGTATAAGTATGGTCTTTTAAAGAGGAATGACCCTCTTCTTTTTCTTTAAAACTAATCTCCTGGCCCACACTATATTGACTCTGCAGATGACTGGCCAAAGCGATTTCCTTGTCTGACTGAGGAAGTCGTCCTTCTCTTAGCTGAAAGGTTGAAATTCGCTCTGGTTTGGAATACAGCCGAATGGCATCCTGCCCATTATCCATAGCCACATCTGTCAAATAGCCAAACTCGACCTCTGCGCCCTCTATCTGTTCTAGTTCTTCTTGATCTGTTTGATCCAAACCATAATTAGACATAACTGCCAAATCCAAGGTTTGAGCAGTTGTTAAATAAGCATTAGCTGTCGCCTCCATGTTGGGGCTAGTCACTTTGAGGCCTACTAGGGCTAAAGAACCCAACATCATCAAGGTCAAGATGGATAAAAAACGTCCCTTGGAGCCTGTGAAGGACTGAATCAAGTCCTTCCAATAGGTTTTTCGCTTGATCATGCTAGTACTCCAAACTGTCGATATCCTGAGGATGCTGGTTGATCACCACATCCTTGACACTGGCATCGTGCATATGAATCACGCGATCAGCAATGGGCGCCAAAGCTCCATTGTGAGTCACGATAATCACCGTCGCCCCCTTTTGACGAGACATGTCTTGGAGAATCTTCAAGACTTGCTTGCCCGTCTGATAATCCAAGGCGCCTGTTGGTTCGTCACAAAGGAGAATTTTAGGATTTTTGGCTACCGCGCGTGCAATGGAGACTCGCTGTTGCTCCCCTCCAGACAGCTGAGCTGGGAAATTATTGAGACGATGAGCCAGACCTACATCTGTCAAGACCTGCTCAGGATCCAAAGCATCTGTCACGATTTCAGAAGCCAACTCCACATTTTCCTTAGCAGTCAAATTGGAAACTAGATTATAAAACTGAAAAACAAAACCAACATCATTTCTACGATAATTGGTCCTCTGGTGGGAACTATAGTCTGCAATATTAACACCATCTATCCAGATTTCCCCATCATCATTGGTATCCATTCCCCCAAGAAGGTTAAGAACCGTTGACTTGCCTGCACCAGATGCACCTAGAATAATAACCAATTCACCCTTTTCAATTTCAAAATTCACATCGCGATTGGCCACAATCTCCGTGTCCCCAACCTGATAACGCTTGTAACAGTGTTTCATCTCAATATAAGCCATCAGTGCCACCCTCTCTTAAACAAATTACTTCCTACTATCATTATATCGCTTTTTCAAGCCATTGGAAACTGGGAACAAAAACAAAAAGCCTAGAAATCAATTCTAGACTTACATTTTTTTATTTTCCAAGGTAGTATTCAGAAACTACGTTCAATTTTTCGTCGAATTCGAATACCAATGGTGGGAAGTTAGGGATTTCCACGTCCATGATCTCGTCATCTGACAAACCTTTGATGTGTTTTAAAAGGGCACGGATTGAGTTACCGTGAGCTCCTACGAATACGTTTTTACCATCTTTAAGAGCTGGAGCGATTTTATCTTCCCAGAATGGAAGGGCACGTTCCAAAGTCACTTTCAAGTTTTCAGCATCTGGAATAACTGAATCGTCAAGTGAAGCGTAACGACGATCAGTGTGAGCTGAATGCTCATCATCACGGTCCATGTTTGGAGGCAATACATCGTATGAACGACGCCAGATGTGAACTTGCTCATCACCAAATTGCTCAGCAGCTTCAGCTTTGTTTTTACCAGTCAAACCACCGTAGTGACGTTCGTTCAGGCGCCATGATTTTTCAACTGGAACCCACAATTGGTCAGAAGCTTCAAGAGCCAAGTTCGTTGTTTTGATAGCACGTTTCAATACTGAAGTGTAAGCTTGGTCAAATTCGATACCAGCTTCTTTGATCAATTTACCAGCGTCAATCGCTTGTTGTGTACCTTTTTCAGACAAATCAACATCAGCCCAACCAGTGAAAAGGTTAGCTTTGTTCCATTCAGACTCACCGTGGCGAGCAAAAACCAATTTTACCATTAGATGGATTCTCCTTCAAATTTTCCGAGGTTTCCCCTCGTTTATCTATTCTATTCTACACAATTTTTCACAAAAAAGCTAGTCAAAACCAAAAAGGAAAGGACTGTTTGGCAATCCTTTTCCTTCTTAGTATCAGACAACAACCTTACTTCTCTTCAAATCCTTCTGCGACTGCGTCCGCAAAGTTTTCTTCTACGATGCTTGCACAGTGGTCACAGATGACTGCCTGGTAGGTGCGTTCTGCTGTTGTTGGGTCGGTGCGACGGCAACGGTCACATACTTGGCCTGCAGCGCGTTCAACAGTGAAGGCGACATCTTCAAAGCTAAGGGCAGCTTCTGGAGCTGGTCCTTCTGCGATGGTCAACTCAGACACGATCAAAAGTTGTGCTACATTGCTGTTTACTGCTTCGAGTAGAGTTTTCACAACTTCATTTGGATAAACTGTCAAGTGTGCTTCAAGTGATTTACCGATAACTTTTGCATTACGAGCTTCTTCCAAGGCTTTTTGTGCTTGTCCACGAAAGTCCATGAAGGCTGCCCATGTATCCAAGATTTCTTCTTGGTTAGCAAATGTCTCTGCTTCTGGTAATTCTGACAATTGGACGAAGTCTTCGGCTTCAAACTCAAGGTATGACCAGATTTCTTCCGCAGTGTGAGGAAGGATTGGTGTCAAGAGTTTGGTGATTTTCACAAGAATGTCATAGAAGACAGTCTGCATTTGACGGCGTTCCAATGATTTGGCACCTTCGATGTAAACAACATCTTTAGCAAAATCAAGGTAGAAGGCTGATAAATCAACGTTGATAAAGTTCACCAAGGCCTTGTAGATTGTCAAGAATTCAAAGTTTGCATAAGCATCACGAATCGTTTTCACAAGCTGGTTAAAGCGAATCGTCATGTACTTATCAACTGAACGTAGTTCTTCATAAGCTACTGAATCTTGAATTGGGTTAAAGTCAGATGTATTGGCAATCAAGAAACGAAGGGTGTTACGAATCTTACGGTAAGTTTCAGAGACTTGGCTCAAGATATCCATAGAAATACGCACGTCATTGCTTGAGTCAACACTTGTTACCCAGAGACGCAAGATTTCAGCACCAAATTGTTTTTCAACATCGCTTGGAGCAATGGTATTTCCAAGAGATTTAGACATCTTCTCACCTTTACCATCAAGGGCAAAACCTTGTGACAAGATTTGTTTGTAAGGTGCTACGCCATGGTTGGCAACAGATGTGATGAGTGAAGAGTTGAACCAACCACGGTATTGGTCAGAACCTTCTAGGTAAAGGTCTGCTGGGTAAGTCAACTCAGGACGGTTTACAACCACTCCATTCCATGATGAACCTGAGTCAAACCAAACGTCCATGATGTCAGTTTCTTTTTTGAACTCTCCGTTTGGTGAACCTGGATGAGTAAATCCTTCTGGCAAGAGGTCTTTGGCATCACGTTCCCACCAAATGCTTGAACCGTGTACTTCAAAGAGTTGAGCTACATGCTCAATCGTTTCAGCAGTCATGATCGCTGTACCATCTTCAGCGTAGAAAATTGGAAGTGGAACACCCCAAGCACGTTGACGAGAGATAACCCAGTCGCCACGGTCACGAATCATATTGTAAAGACGGACTTTACCCCATTCTGAGTGGAATTTCACTTTTTCAATTTCGTCCAGGATTTCTTGGCGGAATTTAGAAACTGAGGCAAACCATTGTGGTACTGCACGCCAGATGATTGGTTTCTTAGTACGCCAGTCAAATGGGTATGAGTGAGAGATTTCTTCTTGGGCAAGAAGGAGGCTGCCGAGTTTTTCAATAACAGTTGGTACAACCTTGTCGTAGAACTGGCCTTCAAACTCAGGACCAGCATTCCCCATCATGATACCGCGTTCATCAACAGTCACTGCGACTTCAAGACCATTAGCAATACCAACATTGTAGTCGTCCTCACCAAAACCAGGGGCTGTATGGACAATACCAGTACCAGAGTCAGTGGTAACGTGGTCACCAAGAATAACCAATTCATCTACAGCTGTATCCCATGGGTGTTCTGTTACGATGTGGTTGAGTTCTTGACCACGGTAAGTTGCCAACACTTGAACATCAGCCCAACCAAATTTCTCAGACAAGCTATTCAATAATTCTGCAGCAACGACAAACTTACGAGTTTCACCAGCAGGTTGAACTAAAACGTAATCAATATCTGCTCCAACCGTCAAACCACGAGAAGCTGTGATGGTGAATGGAGTAGTTGTCCAAACAACGATGTAAGTATCTGTATCTAGAACACCTTTGCCATCTTTTACCTTATTGGCATAGTAAAGGGAAGTTGAAACCAAATCATGGTATTCAATTTCCGCTTCGGCAAGGGCTGACTCAGATGACCATGACCAGTAAACTGGTTTTGCACCACGGTAGATATAGCCTTTATTAGCCATCTCACCAAATACACGGATTTGAGCTGCTTCATAATCAGGAGTCAAAGTCACATATGGATTTTCCCAGTCACCAGAAACACCCAAACGTTTAAAGTCTTCACGTTGTTTATCTACTTGAGAAAGAGCGTATTCACGGCAAAGTTTCAAGTACTCAACCAAGTCCATTTCTTTACGTTTGACACCTTGTTTTGCCAAAACTTGCTCGATTGGCAGACCATGAGTATCCCAACCTGGGATAAATGGTGCGTAAAAACCTGACATAGATTTTGAGCGAACAATGATATCTTTTGAAATCTTGTTCATAGCGTGTCCAACGTGGATATTTCCGTTCGCGTATGGAGGGCCATCATGCAAGGTGAAATGAGGTTTTCCTTGGTTCAATTCTTGACGACGTTGGTAAAGTTTTGCATCTTCCCATTCCTTTTGCCAAACTGGCTCTTTGGTCGGAAGGCCTGCACGCATTGGGAAAGCTGTTTTCCCAAGGTTAAGGGTATCTTTGAGTTTCATGGTATCTCCTTTATAAATAATAACAAATTAAAAACCACGACTGCCAAAAAGGACGAAAATCGCGGTACCACCTTTATTCGGAAAAAGATCTAGTCTTTCTCCCTCTTATCCCGTAACGTGGGGAACGTCAAATCCTACTAACTTCAGACTTGAGTTTTTGAGAGGATAATCTTATCAATAGGGATTACAGGACTCACACCATCTCCTGCTCGCTGGAAATATAAGGATAAGATATTGTTCTCAGAATATTTCTTATAAAATTGTAACGGATTCTTGCGGTGCTTCAAATCCTGGTGCTGAATCAAATGTTTCTGTAGCTGGTGTTGGAGCCGAAGGATGTACTGGAGCTACTTCTGGCTCTTCATACATTGGACCAACTGGATGAGCAGGTTCTTCTTCCATTTGAGGACCCACTACAGGAGTTGGAGCTTCCACTTCCTGTTTAGTCTGAGCTTCAAATTCAGCCAATTCTTTATTGGCTGCTTCAATACGAGCCTGTAACTCTGCCATTTCTGCTTGAGAGAACTGACGTGTCATATCAATTGGTTCTTCCTCAATTGGAGCTGGAATCGGTTCTCCAAGTACCTCGCTAACCACTTCTTTAAAGGCTTCATCACTGGTTTGAAGATAAGTAGCTGTTGGGCGAAGAATATCTTCCCAGTCTGAAGATTCAACAATAGCCAACTGACTCTCAATTGTAGATTTGAGACGTTGGTGGAAGACACGGCTCTTGTTCTTCAACTCTTCGGTTTCAACAGCAACTTTCTTAGCATTGTCTGTTGCTTGACGAAGAATCTCGTTTGCCTTATATTTAGCTTCTTCCAACAAGCGTTGCGCATCCTGCTCTGCTTGATGAATGATATTGTTTGAACGTTCATGTGCTGCTTGTTTCACTCGCTCAGCTGTGTCTTGGGCAATCAATACAGACTGGCTCAATGAATCTTTCATTTCGTCAAAGTAAGACAAACGCTCTTCTAAACTCTTAATACGCAAATCTTTATCATGATTCGCACGAACAAGATCTTCGTAATCACGAACCACAATATCTAAAAATTCATCGACTTCTTCTGGATCAAAGCCTCTGAATCGAGTTCCAAAGGTCTTGTCCTTTATTTCTAATGATGTAATTGGCATTCTATTCCTCACTTACTTAATAATAACTGGACGGTTATTTTTTTCTTCTCTTTTTTCGTTTGTCCCTTATCTTGAAGTAATCTCAAGCGACCAAATTTTCTCACACTAATCAAATCTCCAACTTGAACAGTGTAATCTGATTTGTCTACCACATGATAATTTACTTGGACAAGTTTCTTTTCAATCAACTGGTTTGCTTGATTCCTAGATAGTTTCAAAACATTTGATAAAAGAACATCTAATCGAAAACTAGACACAGATAAATCCAGTTCTCGATACTGTTCTAGCTTATCTATTTTCTCGGCGAAAGGACGTTCCTCCAGCGAAACAGGTATACGGCCAATTTTCTTTAATCCATCTTTAAAGAGAAGAAGAAACTGCTGATTAATCATAATCTGCGCCCGTTCTTCATCTACTAGGATATCTCCAAAAAGTTTCCGTTCAATCCCTAATTGATTGATGACTGTCCCTAAAATCTTAGCATGCGTTAAATGTTCAAATTTATTGGAATACACAATTTCCTGAAGAGATATTTCAAAATCTGAAAACTCTGGTTGGAAATAATCTGGGTATAATAAAACTCGAACATACTCACTCGAGACAAATTCCCCACTACTGCTACAAGCAAGACCATAGGTTTTGGCCAAAATCTTTAATAGTTTCTCCTGATGAGGATTGATAAAAGGAGTTAAAAAAGGAGCATAGCTATCTTCTACCTTCTTTATCCATTCCATTCCCTTGTCAAGAAAGGGACGATCTTCTATGGAGAAATGCTGATAAATCCCTTTATTCATCCTATCATCGCCAGAAAACGGACTAGGTTTTCTCCTAAAAATCGAACCAAAACAATCGCAACCCAAACAGATAAATCAAGGCCCGCTATCTGTAAAGGCAGGCGTTGCAAGGGAGCAAGTACTGGTTTTACCAACGCTACAATCCAACGACCCAAACTGGATTCGTAGGCGCCTGGAAACCAAGACATGACAGCAAAGGCTACCAAAATCAGGGAGTAAATATCCACTGCATTATAAATCATACGAATTAAAAAAATCATTATCGTACTCTATTTCGTCTCATATCAAAATCAAACTCACCCTGTTGATCTTCATCTGGCAAACGAATATCTTCTACATTCACAATAACATTCACTGGTGTCAACAGATACATGGTAGAAGCTACTTTTTTCAGACTTCCAGCTAGAACATGGCAAGCCCCATCCAGGTAATCCAAACAACGACGAGCCTGCACTTCAGTCATATATTGAAAATCAATCAAGATACTTTCGTTTCCTGCCAATAAATCAACAATTTCTGTTGCGTCTTCATATTTTCTAGGATAACGAACATCTATAATGACCTTATCAGTTGCACGCTGACTCTGATTTGCCAATTCCTGTTGTCTTGCATGAAGTCTGGTGATATTGTTCTCCTTTGTTCCAGCTGATTGTGGAGTTTGAGTGATTGGGAGAGCCGGTTCCTGTGAAGAATTTACTGGAGTAAACACAGGCTCATCTCTTTTTTCATAAGGGAGACTTGAATCCTCATCCTCCGTAAAATAATCTATAAATCTATCGAATCTATCTTTTAAAGACATGGTTCTCTCCTACTTAAAAAATGCTGTACCTATACGAACAAAGGTGGAACCGAATTGAATCGCTTCTTTATAATCACGACTCATTCCCATACTTAACTCGGTCATAGGCATATTTGGAATTTGTTTTTCTTGGATTTCTCTTTGTAAATCTTGGGTCGCCTTGAAAATTTCTTTCAACTGCTCACTTCTAGCCTCAAAAGGTGCCATCGTCATTAAACCAACATATTCAATCTTATCTAGTCTGGCTAACTCTGGCAAGATATCCAGCAGTTCCTCTCTCGAAAAACCGTGCTTGCTTTCTTCTTTAGAAATATTTACTTGAAGGAAACACTTGATGACTCGGTCACTTCTTTTTTGAATTTCCCCTGCTAGCTTTACTGAATCCAAGGCATGGAAATAATCAACGTATTGAATGACATCTTTCACCTTACGTCTTTGCAAGGTACCAATCAAATGCCAAGTCACATCTCGATCTTTTAGAGCTTCATATTTTTCCAGAAACTTATCGACACGATTTTCACCGATATGATGAACACCTAGCGGAAGCAAGGCTTCCGCTGTCGGTACATCTACATACTTGGTAACTGCAATGACAGAGACTGAACCACTCTCTCGATGAGCACTCAGACTAGCCTCTGCGACTTCTCGAAAAACAAGTTCTGTATTTTCTTTTACATTCATTTACTTAACGATTTTTGAAAAATGGAGGTGTATCCAATTCATCTTCATCTTGTGATGTTGGGGCTTCAAAGCGTTCAACTGGAGAAACGACTGAATCTGTTGTACGAACAATCGATTCACGGCGAAGATCCCAATCACCAAAAGCAGATGCCTGAGTTGGTTCCAAACGACGTGGATTTTGTTTTGGCAATTCAGCTGTTTCTGCCATATCAAAATGACGATCAAAGCCATGTGAATGAGCTGGTTTCACTGTCTCACGGTAGTTAGTAGTCGGTCTAGCTTGTGGAGCAACAGCCTTCTCTACGCGGTCTTGACGAACACCCGTTGCGACAACTGTTACACGAATTTCATCACGCATACTTTCATCAATTGAAGTACCGAGCCAGATGTTCACTCCTTGACCTGCTGCCTGGTTCACAATTTGTGAAGCCTCCTCAGCTTCAATCAAGGTTAAATCGAGACCACCAGTTACGTTGACAATCACATCTTCTGCTCCATCAATTGTTGTTTCAAGAAGTGGAGAGTAAATTGCCTTACGCGCCGCTTCTACCACACGTTCTTCTCCACTACCGATACCAATACCCATGAGAGCATTCCCTTTATTTGCCATAACTGTTTTCACATCGGCAAAGTCAAGGTTAATCAATCCTGGATTGGTAATCAAATCGGTAATCCCTTGAACACCTTGACGAAGAACGTTATCCGCTTCGCTAAGAGCCTCCAAGAGCGGTGTTTTCTTATCAACAATTTCAAGCAAGTTGTTGTTTGAAATAATCAATAGAGTATCTACATGCTCACGAAGTTGGTTGATTCCTTCAACGGCAAATTGTCCACGTTTGCTTCCTTCAAAACCAAAGGGACGTGTCACAACACCAACTGTAAGAGAACCTAAATCTTTGGCGATACGAGCAATAACAGGAGCAGCTCCAGTTCCAGAGCCTCCTCCCATACCAGCAGTGATGAAGACCATATCTGCGCCACTGATAGCTTCCGTCAGTGTTTCTTCGCTTTCTTCAGCAGCTTTACGACCAACCTCAGGTTGACCTCCTGCACCCAAACCACGAGTCAATTTAGGTCCCAACTGAATAACAGTCTCAGCTTTTGTACTACTCAATGCTTGTACATCTGTGTTTGCTGCGATAAATTCTACGCCTGTAACACCTTCGTCGACCATACGGTTGATGGCATTGCCACCACCTCCACCGACACCAATTACTTTAATCACTGCACCTTGAGCAGCAGCTGTATCAAATGAAAATGTCATAATTTATTTTTCCTCTTTATTCGTCAAACATGCTTCCGATCAAGCCACGGAAACGATCTGCTAATTTCGGTTTATTTTGTGAAGCTTGTTGGAAATCCGCCATTGGTTCTGTAGGCGCCACCGGCTCTACTTCTGGAGCAGGAGCTGGTTGAACAGGCGTTGATTGTACAAACTGAGCTGTCTTTTGCAGCATCCCACCAAAACTAATTGGCTGATGACTTAAGTCATTCTCACCTTTTATCGCTCTCTGAGCCAAAAGATTCACTTCTGTTAATTGACCCGCAAATTCTGATAAACTAATCACATGCGCAAAGGCTGGATTACGGATACCAACTTGATTTGGAACATAAAGCTTGACACGGACGCCAAAGACTTCCTGAGCAAGTTCAACCATACCTGGTAAAATGGCATTCCCACCGATTAAGACAATACCACCAGGGAGCTCCAATAGACGTCTTCTATCTAATTCTTGCTTGATTTGCTCAAGGATGTGCTTAATTCGTGCAGAAATAATTTCTGACAAGTAGGCTTCCGTCACTTCAACTGCTTCTACTTCTCCAATAACTTCTACTTGGAAGGTTTCTTTGCTTGCAAGAGGCGGATAGGCTTCCCCGTAATTCAGTTTCAAGCCTTCCGCTAATTTGCGAGAGGTTTTCAAAACCTTGGAGATATCTTTAGTTACATAATCTCCACCTTCTTGGAGAATATGTGTGAACTGAAGTTCTTGGTTACGGATTGTAGCGACAGTCGTTTGACCTGCTCCCATATCAATCACTGTAGCACCAAATTCACGTTCACCTTCGTTCAAAACTGATTGAACCATTGCTAGTGGTGAAATAATAACATTTTCAACCTGTAGTCCGACACGTTCTACTGTCTTACGTAGGTTATGTAAAATAGTGCGAGGACCTGTATAAAGCAAACCACGCATTTCAAGACGAACCCCCATCATGCCACGTGGGTCACGAATCCCTTGGAAACCATCCACAATAAATTCTTCAGGAATAAAGGTAATGACTTCACGGTCAGGTGTCATACTCTTTGTCAAAGCTGATTTGACAACATTTTCAACATCTTGATCCGTAATTTCCTTGGTATCAGATGTTACTGGAATCATCCCTTGAGTTGGTTCTACCTGCAAAAGATTACCAGGCAAGCCGACATTCACTGATTTAATCGAAATGCCTGACTTTTCTTCTGCTTGGGAAATGGCTGACTTGATAGCAGTTGCTGCTGCATCAATATCAACAATAATTCCATCCTTTACACCTTTACTTTTGGCATTACTCACGCCAATTACATTTAATTCACCATTTCTCTGCTCGGCTACAAGCACCTTGACAGAGCTTGTTCCAATATCTAGACCTGTAAAAAAGCCTTCTCTAGCCATTACATCGCATCCTCTCTATCTTCCAAGTTTCGCACTTCGTATTATTCCATAGCTAAACTTAGGCATAGCTATTCACAGAATATTATAACACAAAAAATTTAATCATGCTTGCTTTTTTCCTAAATTTCCCAGCCAATTTTTGAGTTTCTATGTTCAGAAATTCTTATTTTATAAGCTGCTTGTAAAAACTCTCTAAGACAAAAAAAGAAAGCTCTGTGTTAAGCTTTCTTTGCAATCATTTTTTCTGCTTCTTGAGCTAAAAAGAATTCTAAGATTTTCTTAGTCAAACTGATAGTAGCTACCAGCACAATTGAAACAAGTAAATAATTAGCTACTAGACCATGATCCCCAACCAATGGCGGTTTTGTCAAGAATCCGTAATCCCCACCTGTTACCAAATTGACCACAAAAATCAAGGCATTTAGGGCAAAGGTCATGAGAAAAATTCCCTTCACATCCAGCAATTTCGCACTATACTGTCTCAATAGATAAACTAGAGAGTTCCCCAAGAGTGCTAAATGACCAAAGATAAAGGATAAAATGGTGATATGTGGAAAAGGGTAAGCATCTGGCACTGGATAAACAAAGGCTGCTAATGTCCCAAATGTTCCCAATAATGCAAAGTATTGTTTATATTTGGACTGACCAGGAAGCAAGAGTACCACAAACATAGCCATACGGCAATGGTAAAAGGGTAGGCTTTCTGACAATGGCATATGATTGACCCAGTACCAACCATAAAGAAGGATCAACTGAACGGCCTGTAAAATCTGGAAAAATCGTTGGTAAACCTTCTTTTCACGATAGCGATAGGCTGTATAAAAGGTCAAGGCTAAGAGCGTAAATAGGCTAACATACCAAAAAAGGTCAAATTTAGGTGGTTCTGTTGGCTGAGTTGTAAAAAAAATATCCCATAAATTCATCTAGTCTTCCTCATAATTCAAAATTTTCCTGCATATTATTATACCATGCTATTTGTCAAAAATGGATTTAGAAATACGATAATCATCTTCTTAGTCAAGATATTGCTCCCTCTGACCTTGATAAACCTGCCAAAGAATCTCGATTTGCTCCTTGGTAATGCGTTTTTCAGATAAATTCGGCAGTTGGTCAATTGCAAAAAATTGAAGGTCAGCGATTTCTTGATTTTCTTGGAATTGTCCATCGAGAAGCTTACATTCAAAAACAAACTTTGCATATTGTTTGCTCTGTAGTTGGAAACGATTGGTATCAAAAACAGCTAGCAGTCTTTCAACTTTGGCTTTAAAACCGGTTTCTTCTTCAATTTCCTTGAGAATATTTTCAGTTGGAGAATAGCCGACTTCACCAAAGCCACCTGGCAAAGCCCAACTATCCTCTCCTTGTCCCCTAACCAGACAAATCTTCTCATCCTCAACAATCCAAGCACGGACGTCCATTAAGGGAGTCGCATAAGCGGAGGTCGGTTTCAAGAGTTCTGCCACTTCGTCTGCATCAAGGTCTGATACCTGATTCAACATTTCAGATAACAGACTTCGCAAGTCTTCGTAGCGCTCACAGTCAAAAGGATCTTTTGTAAAGGTTAAGCCAGTATCTGTAAGGGCAATCATTCTTTGCAGATACTTAACAAAATCACTTGGTTTCATTTTCTAAACTTTCTACCAACATGGCTATGTTCATAGAGTTAGAGCCCTTGAGCAAGATTTGATCATTGGCACTGAGGCTTTCCTTGACCTGCTTGACTAGGTCTTCAAATTGGTCTTGGTCTTCTGTTTTCTTGAAATAGTAAACGTGGCCAATTGGGAACATTTGACTGGCAAGTTGGGCCAATTCAGCAATGTCTTCTCCGTAGAAAATCACGGTATCCAGCACATCTGGAGAAAGGCTCAAAATCATCTGATTATGGAGTTGAACTGACTGGTTACCCAGTTCCTTCATGTCCGCTAAAACCGCAATTTTCTTGCCCCCTTCATTGGCTGGAATGGCAGAGAAGGTCTCTAAAATCAGCTTCATAGCAGTTGGATTGGCATTGTAAACATCTGACAAGATGTCTGCTCCATTGGCTGCTTTCTTCCACTCGGTACGGTTACGCGTCAATTCAAGATTTTGGAAGGCCTGACAAATTTGTTCTTCTGAAACTCCTTCTTGTAGGGCCACATAAGCAGCAATCATAGCATTAGTGGCATTGTACTTACCAGTCACTGGCAAATCAAGGGCTTGTTCCAAGAAATTAGCTTTAAAGGTCAGACTGTCCTTACGCTCAACCAAGTCTGTGATTTCCAACTCTGCTCCTTGCCCAAAACGAACCACCTTTTTATCAGTTGGCAAGTAGGCCTCTACAATGGAGTCGGCTGGGGCCAAAAGCAAGGAATTCGAAGCCATGCCATCTGCAATTTGCATTTTTCCTTGGGCAATCTCCGAACGGTCTTTGAAAAAGGCCAAATGGGCTTCTCCAACCAAGGTCACGATGGCTATCTTTGGATGAGCCAATTCAGACAAGAGATGAATATCTCCCAAGTGATCCTGTCCCATCTCCAAAACCAACTTTTCTGTTCCTTCAGGCATATGGAGAACTGTGTAAGGAAGACCAATCTCGTTATTGTAGTTTCCTTGAGTTTTGTAGGTTTTGTAGATTGTTGACAGCAAATGTGCCAACATATCCTTGGTCGTTGTCTTACCATTTGAACCCGTAATAGCAAAGACATCAACAGTCGTTTTTTCAAGATAGTAGGCAGCTAGTTTTTGAAATGCAGTCAACACGTCGTCTACTAGAATGTAGGGATGATTTGCGATTTCTTTCTCAGACAGGGTTGCTACCGCACCATTTTCAAAGGCTGTTTCGATAAAGTCATGACCATCACGCGCACCTTTGAGTGGCACAAATAAATCTCCAGTCCCAATCAATCGACTGTCAAACTCAGCCTTTTCTAACTGGGCGTTCGCAAAAAGACTAACATCATTTTTAGCTCCAACAGCTTGGGCAACTTCATGGATTGTTAATTTCATTTCTACTCCTTTAAAAAGGGTCGAAGCCCGAGAACTCTAGTCACCTGGCAGTGATGGTTCTGGCTTCTACCCTCTCTTTCATTTTATAGCAAATGCGCTTCGCGCTTGTTAAAGCTTTCCTTGGCAAGGTCAACCAAACGCTCGATTAGTTCTGCGTAGCTGATTCCCATATTGTCCCAAAGTAGTGGATACATTGACCACTGGGTGAAACCTGGCATGGTATTGAGCTCGTTTAGGAAAATCTCTCCCTTATCTGTATAGAAGAAATCGCAACGAGAGAGACCGAGGCCTCCAATGGCACGGAAGGCCGTCTCTGCATTTTGACGCATGACAGCTACCACATCATCACTGATTTTGGCTGGGATGTCCATGGTAATCTTGTTATCAATATACTTGGCATCGTAGTCATAAAAGGCAACATCCTTGACTACTTCTCCTGGTAGCGTGCTTTTGACATCGTAGTTTCCCAAGAGACCAACCTCGATTTCACGGGCATTGACCCCTTGCTCTACCAAGACACGGCTGTCATATTGAAAGGCAAGTTCCAAAGCTTGACGAAGTTCTTCTTGATTTTCAGACTTAGAAATACCGACACTAGAACCCATGTTTGACGGCTTAGTGAAGACTGGATAAGTCAATTTTTCTTCCACTTCAGCGATTTTAGCAGTCACATCATCCCCTTCAACGATAGCCACATAGGGAACTTGTGCAATGCCAGCAGATTCTAACACACGCTTAGTCGTGATTTTATCCATGGCAAGACTGGATGACAAGATATTGCAACCGACATAAGGCAATTTCAAAACTTCAAGGAATCCTTGAACAGAGCCATCTTCTCCCATCGGACCATGAAGAACTGGAAAGACCACTGCCCCTTCTTCATAGATAGCACTTGGTGCAACTTTCTTATCCCAATCAATGGTTTCATTGGTCATGAGACGGTCCTCTTGACCTGGAGTCTGACTAAATTCCTGCGTTTTGATAAAGTCACCTGACTGACTGATAAAGAAAGTCTTGACTGTGAAACGGTCGTAGTTAACCGCACGCATGATACTCTCAGCTGAAAGGACAGAGACTTCACGTTCCGCACTCCTTCCACCATATAAAAGAATAATCGTTTGTTTCATATTATTTGTCCTAATTCTACTAGAATACTCGCTCTTTAGTATATCATATTTGCTTGGTTTTTTAAAACTTGAACCTGATCCTACTCATCACACTATACAAAAAGAGGCCGATAGGAACGATTTTCAGCCTCCTTGATTTTTTATAAATGAATGGAGTTCGTAAATTTGTCTACACTTACAACTCTGTTCGATTTTCAATAGCCCGTAAGAGTGTGACTTCGTCCGCATACTCGATATCTGCTCCCACAGCGAGACCTCGTGCTAGACGCGTAACCTTGATACCAGCTGGCTTGAGTAAGCGGGAAAGATACATGGAAGTTGCTTCCCCATCTGCTGTGGCATTGGTTGCTACGATTACTTCTGAAACCTCACTATCCATCAGACGAGTCATGAGCCCCTTGAGATTGATATCATCTGGACTGATACCATTCATAGGGGAAATGAGGCCATGCAAGACATGATAGAGCCCGTGGTATTCTTGGATATTTTCCATAGCTGCCACATCACGACTATCCTCTAGCACCAAAATCGTTGTCTGGTCACGAGTCGGATCGGTACAGATAGAGCAAGGGTCGTCGTCTGTCAAACGTCCACAAACGGAACAGTAGGTCAATTCTCTCTTAGCAGAAAGGAGATTTTTTGCAAATTCATTGACATCGTCATCAGACATCCCAATCGTATAAAAGGCCAAACGCGTAGCCGTCTTAATCCCGATACCTGGTAACTTAGAATAGCTGTCAATCAGCTTGGCAATGGGTGTTGGATAAAGCATAATTTCCTTTCTAGTTCATTGGATGGTATTTTTGATACAAATTGATAATATCACGCGCAATGGAAGGTCCTACACCATTTGTTAAATTGGTATTATGAGGAAAGACCACTGCAACAGCGATTTGGGGATTATCAGACGGGGCATAGGCCACCGCATTAGTATTGGTTGCTTGCTGACCATCTGCCACATAGCTTTCGGCTGTACCCGTTTTTCCGCTAATGGATACCAAGGCACCGTTTGAAAAGGCACGTCCAGTTGTCAATCCACTAGTCCCATGAGCAACCTGATAAAAACCTTGGTGCAAGATACTCATATCGGAGTCGGATATATTGACCTTATTCATCTCTGTCGGTTGCAGTTGCTGAATCAAGTCGCCTAAGCCTCCCTTATCATTATTACCATAAATGCCTTCAACAATACGAGGAGCCACACGAACACCATCATTTGCAATAGTTGCTACATACTGAGCCAACTGCATGGGCGTATAGTTATCAAACTGCCCAAAGGCATTAGTAATGTAATTAGCAAAGCTATACTCTTTGGGAACAAATCCAGTAGATTCATCTGGTAGGTCAATCCCAGTCGCAGAGCCCAAGCCATATTCACCAAAGGTTGAACGCAATTTCCCCATAGCTGACTCTAGCTTGCTGGTGCCGACAAACATATTGGGTTGGTAGGTTTGCCCCATAAGACCTAAGGCTGTTTGGACCATATAAGTATTGGATGAATACTCCAGAGCTTGGACTGCTGTGATAGGGAATGAACCGTAAGCCTGAGTATACCAAGAATTGATGGGAGCTGAACCTTGGAAGACAATGGACTGGTCTGTCAAGGTCTGGTTTCCTGACAAGACTCCATTTTCCCAGCCAGAGCTGATGGTCGCAGCCTTGACAACCGAACCTGGGACAAAGACATTGGTTACCGTTCCCAAGGAATCAGGCGTCAACTCTCCCGTTTTCAGGTCATGTTTGAGTCCTGACATAGACAAAACAGCACCTGTTTTGGGGTTAAGGGCGACTGCATAGACACCTTCAGAATACTTGGCTCCTCCATTTCCTAGCTCGGAATTGAAATAACTTTTCAGCAGAGCATCCACGCTATCTTGGAAGGCCAAATCAATGGTCAGCTTGATATTGTTTCCCTTACTACCTTCCTCAATTGTATCCACGCTTTCCATATTACCATATTTATCCAGATGGATTTCTTTTACCGAGCGTTTTCCTTGCAAGGTCTCTTCATATTGCTTTTCCAAATAGGAGGTTCCTACACGATCATTTAGAGAATAGCCTTTTTTAAGATAGGCTTCTGCTTCTTCCGCTGGGAGACCAGCTTTTTCACTGGATACACTCCCTACTATAGAAGAAAGAGAAGTTTCCAAAACCTTTCGATCCCAAGAAGTAGAAATACTAATGCCAGGCATCTCCTTTGAAATAGAGGCAATAACAGCCACCTGAGAATCATTTAAAGGATCTGTCGCAATGGTACCTGTCGAAAAGTTTCCAACAGCATTTAACTGACTAAAAAGATAGATTTCTTTCTTTTCATCCTCTGTATAGTTTAGTTGACTCGTTTGGACACTATCGACCGCATTGTTATACAGTTCTGATTCGGATAGGCGATTGCCATCTGAATCCAAGCGTTTCTCGCTTGGGAGAGCCTCCACTGTCTGTTTATAGATTTCAGGATCAGCCAAATAGTAATCCGCCAGCTGGCGTTCTGTCAAATTTAGAGAGCTGATGCTCACATAAGTCAGTAACTTTTTAGCTGTTTCTTTTAAGTCTGTAGCCGTCATTTTATTGCTACGCGTAAAGGAAACAACCTTCTTTAGCGTATTTTCTACCAAAGGTTTCCCACTAGCATCATAAATTTCCCCACGGGCAGAACTGCTTGTGACCTTGGTCTGACTAGCTGATGCTAGCTTTTTTTCGTAAAAATCCTTGTTTAAAACCTGCATATACAACAAACGACCAATAATGGTCATAAAGAGTAAAATGATGATTGAAAACAATAAATTAAGCCGAATCGGAATCGAATGGCTGTTAAATTTTCTCATACAAATCAGTCTCATTTCTAATACTCAATGAAAATCAAAGAGCAAACTAGGAAGCTAGCTGCAGGCTGTACTTGAGTACGGCAAGGCAACGATGACGTAGTTTGAAGAGATTTTCGAAGAGTATAATTAAAATCTTACTCTTAATTGTACCACAATTTGAGTAGAAAATTATGGAAAAGTAAGAAGCTTTTTCGACTTTTTCGTTTTTAAAACAGAGATGCGTTTTTATTTATCTATCCTTATATTATGTGTTATAATGAAGTGTGACTATTCCCTGATCTAGTCTTCCAGTATGACTCATGTAAAGGAGCTTTCCCTATGGACAAACCAGATATCGCAACTATCATTGATTCACATTTTGAAGAAATGACAGACCTAGAGCAAGAAATCGCTCGCTATTTTTTGCAAGCTGAAACGATTACAGATGATTTATCTTCTCAACAAGTCACCCAAAAATTACATATTTCTCAAGCTGCTTTGACCCGCTTTGCTAAAAAGTGTGGCTTTACTGGCTACCGAGAATTTATTTTCCAATACCAACATCAGGCAGAAAATCAAGCCAACCAAGTCTCCAAGCACAGTCCACTGACCAAACGAGTCCTCAGAAGTTATAGCAATATGAGGGAACAAACACAAGACTTGATTGACGAAATCCAACTAGAACGAATTGCCCAGCTAATCGAAGATGCTGAGCGTGTCTACTTCTTCGGAACAGGGAGTTCTGGCCTCGTCGCCCGTGAAATGAAATTGCGGTTCATGCGTCTGGGTGTGGTCTGCGAAGCCTTGACCGATCAAGATGGCTTTGCATGGACAACCAGCATTATGGAGGAAAATTGTCTCGTACTGGGCTTCTCACTTTCTGGTACAACACCTTCTATTTTAGATAGTCTATTAGATGCCAAGGAGATGGGGGCAAAGACTGTACTCTTTTCAAGTGTTCCCAATAAAGATAGCCAGGCCTACACAGAGACTGTTCTTGTAGCCACCCACAGCCAGCCTTCCTATATCCAACGAATATCCGCTCAACTTCCTATGCTCTTCTTTATCGATTTGATTTATGCCTACTTTTTGGAAATCAATCGCGAAAGCAAGGAAAAAATCTTTAATAGCTACTGGGAAAATAAGAAACTCAACGGCTATCGTAGACAAAAACGTGTCAGAAAATCCTAGTTTGGCTAAGCCAAACTAGGATTTTTATTCATCACCAAACATACCTCTTCAAGATTATGAATTAGTCATATCTTGACTTAGTCTTGAATAATTTCATGTAATCACTTTTTGAAGGGAGTAAATAAGCAAGTCTGACGGTATCCTCAACAATTGTATACAATACAATGTAATCCTTACTCAAGGTCCATCCTCGCGTTTGGTAGCGAGGGTCTAATTTCTTACCAAATTTTTCATCAGCATCAAATCCAGCTTGGGGGAAAATTTCTAGCCGATTAATATCTTTTCTAATATTGGCTACTTTTCGTCTCGCAGCCTCTACAGAACCGATTTCCTCCGCTATATACTGATATATTTTATCCAGACTATCAATCACTCTAGGAGAATACAAAATCCTATATCTTTTATAATCCATAGCGTGTCACGACATCCTCATCTGTCAAGTAATTTCCAGACTCAATCTTGGCATAACTTTCTTGAACTTCTGCTTGTAATTGTCTAAACAAATACTCCTTCTCTAATTCCTCTTCACTCAGTAAATCTACTTCATTTGTTACGGCAACATTCTTTAAAAATAATCTGAGTGCTGATGAAAGAGAGAGATTTTTTTCTTTTAACACTTCCATGGCATCATTTACTAATTCTCTATTAGCTTGGAAGGTCACAATCTTACTTGAATTCGCTATAGTCATTTTATATAATTCCTTTATATATTTTATTTATTATCTCACAATTATAAAGAAAGTCAAGGGAATTTGATTAGAAAATCCTAGTTTGGCTGAGCCAAACTAGGATTGTTTTGTCTTAAAATGATAATATGCACCAAGCATACCTGCTGTATTCTGGTGATGGGCAAATTCTAATCGTGTTTTTTCTGCTAAACTTGGTACCAAAGCCTCTTTCAAGGCTGTGCGAATCTTAGGTTTGAGGATAGCCTCTTGCCCCATGATACCACCACCAAGAATAACCACTTCTGGATTGGCAACGTAGCAAATATTTGCCAGACCTTTTCCTAGATAGTCTACCATGCGGTCAATACCTTCCATGCAGAGTTTATTGCCTTCAGTGGCTTCCTTGAAAATGCGTCGGCCATTCCACTGATCAACATCTTCTCCATGAGATGTTGCTACATACTCCACCAAGGCTGTGGTAGAAGCGAGATCCTGAAAAGCTCCATCTTGCATATGCATATACCCGACTTCACAGGCCGAATTGCTAAAACCATGGAAGACTTTCCCATCCATAATCAAGCAACCACCGATACCTGTTCCAATGGTCAAGCAAAGGGTGACACTTGCTCCCTTACCTGAACCAGATACTGCCTCAGCCAGACCTGCACAGTTGACATCATTTTCAATCTCACAAGGAATAGCAAAGCTTTCTTCGATTTCCTTCTTGAACTGGGTTCCTGCATAATTTGGAATCTGAGGTCCAGTGTAGAAAATTTCCCCCTTATCAGGATCCACCATTCCTGCAGAAGAAATGGCAACACCTGCTACTGGGCCTTTTTCTAAATAGCTGGCTACAATATCTTTGGTTTTTTGTAAGATATGAGATCCACCCTTATACGCTTCAGTTGGCATTTCATGCGATTCAAGAAGTTGCCCCTCTTGATCAACCAAACCATACTTGATGTTGGTTCCACCTATATCAATTGCAACGTAGTGTGTCATAAATACCTCCTTATGGATTAGAGGAAGCGCTCCTTGGTTTCACGAATCAAGGCTGCAGCTGCTTCTACAACTGGACGATCTTCTTCCGTTACTGGCGTCAATGGTGAACGAACAGAACCAATATTCAATCCTTCATTGATCTTCAAGACTTCTTTAATGACACCGTACATATTTCCATGTGCAGCAGTCAATTTACCAATGATAGCGTTGATAGCATACTGTAACTCACGCGCTGTTTCTAAATCTTTATCCGCAATCAATTGGTTGAGTTTCAAGAAGAGTTCTGGCATAGCACCATAAGTACCACCGATACCAGCTTTGGCACCCATGAGGCGACCACCTAGGAACTGTTCATCTGGACCGTTAAAGACGATATGGTCTTCCCCACCAAGGCTGACAAAGGTTTGGATATCTTGAACTGGCATAGAAGAGTTCTTCACACCGATAACACGAGGATTCTTCAACATTTCGGTATAAAGACTTGGAGTCAAAGCAACCCCTGCCAATTGAGGAATGTTGTAGATCACGTAGTCTGTGTTTGGAGCTGCAGAACTGATATCGTTCCAATATTTAGCAACTGAGTATTCTGGCAAGCGGAAGTAAATTGGTGGAATTGTTGCAATGGCATCTACTCCCAAGCTTTCAGCGTGGCGAGCCAGTTCCATACTATCTTTGGTATTGTTGCAAGCAACATGGGCAATAATAGTTAATTTACCTTTAGCAACTGCCATGACTTCTTCCAAAATCAACTTGCGGTCTTCTACACTTTGGTAGATACATTCACCAGAAGAACCATTGACATAAAGACCTTGAACACCTTTATCAATGAAGTATTGAACCAAGGCACGTGTACGCTCTGGACTTACTTCTCCTTGATCATCATAACATGCGTAGAAGGCTGGAATGACACCTTCGTATTTTTTCAAATCTGACATAGATTTTCTCCTATTATTTTTATTTTCTGCTAAAGCAGATTCTTTCTTTACTTCTTTAGTATACACTTTACCGAAAAGGCTTTCAATATCTTATAGACACTTAGATTTTAGTTTCTAGCTTATAGAATAGCGTTTGAAGCCTTTGAAAGTAGTTTCAGAAATAAGACTCCTATTGATATTTTGCGAAAATTTTCCCCATCAATCCAGTCTGGATAAAGACCAATAGTCCAAACCCAAAAAGTAGGAAGACTGAGCCACCTAAGAGTAGACTGAAGGCGGACAGATAAAGAACCATCACAATGAGGACAAGAATGGCTAACATGAGGAAGAACCAAGGAAAGTTAAAACTAGCCAACATCAATCCTTTTTGAAGAATTTCTTTCCAAGATAGGTCATAACGTGCCGCGATAGGGTAACTAGCAAGCATCACGATAGTAAGAAACATCAGAATACCTAAACAAATGGCTTTCAGCAATTGGAAGGGCAGAGCTGTTTGACTCCAGAAAAGATAGAGATCTGAAAGGGTAAGAAACACAATTCCTAACTCCATTAAACCCAGCTGAAGACCTAGTTTCAGATTTTGCTTGAAAGATCTTAGATAGATTTTAAAAACAGGCACCCGTCTGCTCTTCTTAATCTCAAACATGGTCTCGTAGAGGCTGATTTTAGCCACTCCAATCGTCACGATGGGCAAACAAGAGACGACAAAAAGAAGATTGGCTGTCACGATGTCCAAGACTTTCTCACTGAAACGCATGAGAAAGTTGTCTGTATCAAATGCTGCCTTGATAAGGCTTACTCCTTTTTGTGCCATGTTTGCTCCTCCATCATTTTTCTTTGTAAACTGTTTTCTTTTTTGTCAGTAAAGCTTTCATAAGTCCCTACCATGAACAAATCTATTTTTTCTTTTTTCTTTTGGACTTTTTTCTACTTTTATCTATGGACATATAATCTATATATATCCCGGACAGCGAAGCAATTAAAATAGTACTCCAAGTATGCTCATTAAATCCATCTAGCCCTCCACGGATTATCATTGCAAGCACTGTCCAAGCTAACATATTCAATAAAAAAATACAAAGTGCTTTCATTCTCTCGTTTTAAAAGTTTATACAACCATATACATCAACTAGATTCACAGCTATTTGTAAAATCCTTCCATAAATCTTGAGCAGTGATCCTACTCTTGCTCCCGCAGCCATAAAGACTTTGCTGAACTTCAATCCTGCCATACCAATAGCATTTCTGAATAAAGATACTGACAATAAGAGCTCATTTCTCTACCTCACAAAGATCAATTTCATGGTAGAACCTAATCAAAGATTTACAAAAAGACAATTCATCCTATTTTCAATCAATCAAAATTTTAAAGAGATATTTTCGAACCTTTTCTTCCATGCCTGCATAGCCAGTTGGCTGATGTGGCTCACCTGGGAAGAAAATCGCAAAATTGTGATAACCCAACAAGAGTGGGTAGTGTTCATGACAATGGACAAAACCAATATCACTTGTTTCGTCAAATGCTACTGCTTCATCTTTGATACGTGAACCGTAGCTCGAATATTCATGCCCTTCTACCAACAAATGCAAGTCTGCATAGTTCTTATGGTGTTCAAATTGATCATTTTCAGCTTGATTGAGGACATTTTCTTGAACAACTAGAAAGACTTTATCTCCGTCAATCTCATACTTACCTAGTTCGAAAGAATCCTTACGATGTTGGTAGAGATAGTCGATAGCCTTGTCTAAATTGGGATGAATCCCTTTGTAAAAGGTGATGTTTTTCAAATCGTCAAAAATCATACTCTTTCCTTCGTTTCTGATAGTTAACTAAAACCATTCTTAAGTTGATAAGTGTCTGACAAAATCTCTAAGGTAAGCAAATACCCAACATTTTGTAGACACTTATAACCTCTATATTCTCTTATACTCAATGAAAATTGAAGAACAAACTAGGAAGCTAACCGCAGGCAATACTTAAGTATGGCAAGGTGACGCTGACCTAGTTTGCATTCGATTTTCGCAGAGTATTATCCTTTGACCGCTCCCATAGTAATCCCTTGTGTGAAGGATTTCTGGAAGACTAGGAAGACTGTTACAATTGGCACGGCAGCAAGGGCAGCTCCTGCCATAATCAAACCATAGTTGGTTGCCATTTCAGCCTGCATGGTCGCAACCCCAAGTGAGATGGTCAAATTGTTACGTGAAGTCAACATTACCAACTGCATGAAGTAGTCATTCCAAGTATTGATGAAGGTAAAGATTGCAAGGGCTGCAAACCCTGGTTTCACAATCGGGAAGGCTACGCTCCAGAAGGTACGAATCTCACCACAGCCATCAATCTTAGCTGATTCGAGCAATTCTGTAGGGATATTTTCACTGAATTGTTTCATGAGGAAGACCCCAAATGGCCATCCAATCAAAGGCAAAATAACTGCCCAAAGAGTGTCATGAATTCCCATGAAGTTGACGATACGTACCAATGGTACAAGGACAACTTGTTTTGGAAGCGCCATAGCAGCTATAAAGATAGCAAATAGAATGCGTTGACCATAGAAACGTTTTTTAGCCAATACATAACCTGCTAGAGATGAGGTTGCACAGACTAAGAACATGGTTACCAATGAGATAAATACTGAGTTCCACATCCATTGCAAGGCAGGGTTCTGCACCATAAGTTGTTGGAAGTTTTCCATGGTTGGCATTTTAGGGAACCATTGTGGCGGAATCATAATGGTATCAGGCTGTGACTTGAATGCCCCTGTCAAAATCCAGTAGAATGGAAAGATGAACAGCACAGTCAACAAGAGCAAAATGATTGTTGAAATAACAGTAAAGGCTGTTAATGGTTTTTTTTCTGTAGATTGCATAACTGTCTCCTTTCTTTAGTATTCTACGTCGTTTCCAAGTACTTTAAATTGAACAAAGCTTACGATAGCAATCATGACTGCCAAGAAGACACCAATGGTGTTGGCATAGCCGTATTCTGTCAATTGGAAGGCTTTTTCGTACAGGTAGTACATCAAGGTACTTGTTGAGTAGTTTGGACCACCAGATGTCAAAAGCTGAATCAAGGCGAAACACTGGAAGGAGTTAATTGTTGTGATGATTGCAATATAAAGAGTTGTTGGAAGAAGGCTTGGCCATTTAATCTTCCAGAAAACTTGAAACTCAGTTGCACCATCAACACGCGCCGCTTCAACCAGTGAATTGTCAATATTCCCCATAGCAGCGATATAAAGGATGATGGGCTGACCAACTGAAGTGGTCAAGAGAATAATCATAATCGCCATCAATGCCCAGTGCTTATCACCAAGCCATGAAATGTTTTGAGTAATGATATGACTTGATTTAAGCACAAAGTTCAAGATACCTGATAATGGATCATAGATCCATTTCCATACAACCGTTACGGCAACACTACCTGTTACAACAGGAAGGAAGAAGACAAAACGGTAGAAGGATCTGGCAATAGCATTTTGGTGATAGGTTTGCGATGCTACAAAGAGTGAGAATAGAACAACAACTGGCACAGATCCAATAACCAAAATAACTGTGTTAATCAGAGATTTTGCAAAGACAGGATCTTTAAACATACGGACATAGTTATCTAAGCCCACAAATTGGAAACTAGTCATAGAATAGTTAAAGAAACTTGTGATGAAGCCCATAATCATTGGTGCTAAAACAAAGATAATAAAGAAGAACAACACTGGTGCTAGGAAAGCATAGGAAATCACTGTTTCCCGCATACGAATTTTATTGACTTTCACAGTCGGCACCTCTCTTTCAAATAGAATAATTTTTTGACTTTCTTGAACTGTTTTAAAATCAAAATGAAATTTTTTATGATTCGCTTATGTAAGAACTTCATTTTAATTTCGTGACAGTTTCTTACATTTTAAACAAAAGCCCCCTTTTCTTACACTATCTGTGTAGAGGGAAAAGGGGGTATACACTCTTAGCTTCTTTAAAAAACTACTTTTTATAGAATAACTAAGGACTATTGTTTCATAGCTTTTTTGATTGTTTCGTTCGCTTTTTCAGTGAAGGCTTTCAAAGCGTCCGCTGGTTTTTCGTCACCATTTGATACAGATTGCAACATTGGGAACCAAAGTGTTCTCATTTCAGCAAATCCATCAATAGTGTTGTAGTATGGTGAGTAGTATTGAGTCCAGCCGCTGATTGTTTCCATGCGTTTGTCTTCATAAAGTTTTCCAAATGAAGTACGGACTGGGAAAGCACCTGTACGAACTACGTCTTTAGGTCCCCACTCTTTGTCATCTGCGATAAACTGGATGAATTTCTTAGATGCAGCGACTTTCTTGTCGTCTTTATTGTTGAATACTGCAAATCCGTTTACAAGGTATTCAAGAGCTGGTTTACCTTCGTCTGATGGGAATGGTACTTCTACTACTTCTACCTTACTTGCTTCTAACAGTTTAGCTTGGATACCATTTTGAGCTGGTGCCCAAAGGGTTGTGTAAGATGTTTGACCGTTGGCAAAGTTTTGGATATCTGCCCCACCGTCAAATTGTGAACCATTATTGAGCAAATTGTCTTTAATCCAGCCAGTTGCTTTTTCAAGACCTTTGACGAATTTAGGATCATCAGTTGTATATTTGCTAACTTTTTCATCTGTTACAGAACCGCTATAAAGGTTAGAGATAAAGGCACGTGTTCCTTGGTCTCCCCCTTGACCAGAACTGAACAATGAACCTGGTGTGTAGCCCTTGTCTTTGAGTGCTTTCAATACTTTTTCAAAATCATCAGTTGTCCAACCTTCTTTTACAAGGTTTGCCACTCCAGCATCTTCTAGCATTTTCTTGTTCATTGCCATGTAGAATGGGGCAGAACTAATTGGATACATGTAAGCCTTGTCTCCAGCTTTACTTGCTTGTATGATGTTTTCGTTATTGACATCTTTAACAAATTCATCTGTGAAAAGGTCGTTCAACTCAGCCAATTTACCATTTTTACCGTATTGGATGATACGTCCTGGTGCGTCAAAGAGTACGTCCGGAGCTGTTCCTGCTTCGATGGCTGTTGTGATTTTTTCAGGGCCTGACTTGAAGTCGATGGTTTCCAATTTCACTTTTACATCTGGATTTGCTTTTTCAAACGCTTCGATGATTGATTTTTCATAAGTTCCAACACCGTCACCAGCTTTTTCTTGGGTAAATACTGGGAATGCCCACCAAGTGATTTCTGTTTTGGCACCGTCACCACCTGATTTACCAGCATCTTTACTTCCGCCAGAATTGCCACAAGCAGCAAGACCAAGAACCGCAGCACCCGCAAGTACTGTACAAGCTAATTTTCTAAATTTCATTTGTATTCTCCTATTTTATAAGCGTATCCAACTTGGATAATGAGTTCTTTGCATTTATATACGTTTTCATTTTTTCCTACTCATCAATCACTCTCCTCTATTTTTTATTAAGTCAGTAAGTACTTAATCATCTACACCTAAAATTTCATTAATACTATTTTTATATAAGATTGCTTTTGCTCCATAGATTGCTTGAATGCCACCCTTCACTTCTAAGACATCAACTGCACCAATTTGTTTTAAAAGTGCTTTATCAACTTGATTAACTTCTTTTACAGCTACACGTAAACGTGTCACACAAGCATCTACATCTTCTATATTATTTGATCCACCCAAGGCTCTGATAATTTGTAGGCTATCCTGTTTTAAATGATCCGCAGTATTTGAAGTTGAATCTGCGGATTCAGAAATTTCTTTAGAATCTACTTCTTCTCCTCTTCCTGGCGTTAGAACGTTGAATTGAGTAATGAACCATCTAAAAATAATATAATACAAAACACTCCAAATAAGTCCAAATGGAATCTGAAGAACCCAATTCGTCTTAGCGTTCCCCTGCAAAATTCCAAATAAAGTGAAATCGATTACACCTCCTGAAAATGTGTTTCCTATTGAAATATTTAAGATGTCTGCAATAAAGAAGCTGACACCATCAAGGAATGCGTGAACAACATATAGAACCGGACTGACGAATAGAAACATAAATTCAATTGGTTCTGTAATACCGGTAATAAAAGATGTTAAAGCAACTCCAAAAAACAAACCCGCGTATTTTTTACGACGATTCTTAGGAACACTATGGTACATCGCTAAACAGGCAGCCGGTAAACCGAACATCATTGTTGAGAAACGACCTGCAAAAAACCTTGTTCCTTCTGTAAATAATCCAGAATGAGCCGGATCGGCTAATTGAGCAAAAAATATTTTTTGAGCCCCAACCACTGTTTGTCCTGCAACAGTTTCAACACCACCAAGTTCAGTATACCAAAACATAGGATAAATCATATGATGTAAGCCTACTGCTCCAGAAAGTCTCATTAAAAATCCATATAGAAAAGTTCCAATTGGACCTGCCTGAGAAATATATCCACCTGTAGAAACAAGAAGTTGTTGGAAAGGTGGCCAAATAACAAAGAAGACAAAGCCAATTAAGATAGAAGAGAACGATGTAACAATAGGAACGAAGCGTGAACCTCCAAAGAATCCTAAAGCGGAAGGTAATTGAATATTGCTATATCGGTTGTGCAAATATACGGCAACTATTCCGACAACTAATGCTCCAATAACTCCAGTATCAATTGCAGATCCTTCTGCCATAAAAAGTTTTACCAGAGCTTTGATCGTTGCAGTCATAACTAAGTAACCAGTTACTCCTGCTAACGCAGCGGTTCCTTTATCTCGTTTCGCTAAGCCAATACATAATCCCACACAGAGAAGTAGTGACAAGTTACTGAATACAACCTCTCCTGCAGAGCTCATTACTTGGAATATCGATTGAAAAATACTATTGTCTAGTATTGGATAAGTTGCTATCGTGGTTGGGTTTGAAAGTGCACCACCAATCCCCAAAAGTAGACCTGCTGCAGGAAGTATAGCTATAGGTAACATAAAAGCTTTTCCAACTTTTTGTAAAACTTTAAATATAAAACTCCCCCCTCACATCTTATTTAAGACCAGCAACGAAGCGTTCTGTAATCTCTTTTGGTCTAGTAATAGCGCCACCAACAACGATGCCTCGCACTCCGTATTCAAGGATTTGTTTGGCTTGTTCTGGTGTATGAATTTTTCCTTCTGCAATGACATCTACACCGGCATCACAGAGTTTTTTGATGAGTTCAAAATCTGGACCATCCACTTTTGGACTGTAGGATGTGTAGCCTGATAAGGTTGTTCCGACAAAGTCAATTCCTGCTTCGACCGCTGCCAATCCTTCTTCAAAAGTACTGGTGTCCGCCATCAAGAGCTGGTTAGGATATTTCTCCTTGACCTGACGAATGAACTCTTGAATTTCCAAACCATCGTAGCGTTCACGCTTGGTACAATCCAGAGCAATCACCTCGATGTCCAGTTCTGCCAATTCATCAACTTCTTTCATAGTAGCCGTGATGAAGGGTTCTTGTGGCGGATAATCTCGTTTGATTATCCCAATAATCGGAAGTTTGGTGACTTCCTTAATTTCCTTGATATCGCGAACACTATTGGCTCGGATACCGACTGCTCCACCTTGCTCAGCCGCTTTGACCAGCAAGGGAATCACCCCTCCCGCTTCTGTATAAAGCGGTTCATGAGGAAGAGCCTGACAAGAAACGATGATTCCATCTTTGATTTGTTCAATCAAGGCTTCTTTACTAATCTGTGGCATCCTCTTTCCTCCCTTTCTTTTTTCTTTATTTCTATGAGATTATTATACCTTAAAATTAAAACGCTTTCAATAGTTTGTAGTATAATAGATTTCAGTTTCAAAAACTAGCCAAGTCAAACAGCTCCTCTGAAAGTACTTTCAGAGGAGTAAGTCGACCTATAATAGGAGAATACCAAAATTTAGTTTACAATTTCTGACAATTTTACTTTGCGATCTTCAAACATAGACTGGGTACAAGCATCTGCAGTAGCAATTGCTTCTAGAGCAGCTTCACCTGTCAATAGTTTTGCAAATTCTTCTGATACTGGAACTCCTTGCATAATCTCATGCAGATAGCGCATTTCTTTATCAATGACAGATGATAGCCATAATGGAGTACGTTTACCTGGTTTACCATAAGCAATTGCTCCATCCATCTCTGTACTATGATAGATACGAGTCCGATCATCATCTTCTTCTTGCGATTCGTGAATCAAGAAATAACTTTCTTGTCCATCTAGCTTAAGAGTTCCTTTACAGTTGAATAAGTCTAAGCGAATGGCACCTTTGGTTCCTTGGATTAAGACATAATGTTCACCCCAACGATAAGCTGAACCCCATTCTAACAAGGCAAAACGCTTACTAGAAAATTCCATATTGACAAAAATCATATCATCTTCATCACCGAAATGTTCACCTTCATGGGCCACATTTCCACCTGTCATGGTTACAGTTTCAGGCATGCCCCCCATAAGGAATTGAACACAATCCAACTCATGGATGTGGTGATACAAGTGACCACCTGATTTTTCACGAATTTTTTTCCATGATACGGACGGTTGTTGTTCTTCCCAACCATTACGAGCTGTATGACAATATAGAACGTCTCCGATAACTCCTTGATTAATGAGTTCTTTTGCATGATGAACACCATTAAAGAAATTCATAATATGTCCTGCCATAAAGGTTACATTGTTTTCTTTACACGCATCTACCATCTCGCGACAATCTTGATAAGAAAGCGCAATTGGTTTTTCACAGAAAACATTTTTACCATGCTGTGCAGCCTTAATAACCGGTTCCTTATGAAGATTATTTGGAGTTGCGACGATAACACAATCTACTTCATCGCTAGAAACCAACTCATCTAAGGAACTTGCTACTTTTGCTCCCAATTCTTCTGCAATCGCCTCTGCATTATCTGAATCATAGAGAAGAGTAATCTCTGCTCCATCATTCTTTTGCATGTAGCGAGCCAATTCAGCTCCAAAATACCCTGCTCCAACAACACCGTATTTAACCATGTTTTTTCTCCTTTATTATTGAATAAACTTTCTAATTTTAACTTATACTCTTCAAAAATCTCTTCAAACCGAGTCAACGTCGCCTTACTGTGCGTATGGTTACTGACTTCGTCAGCTTCATCTACAACCTCAAAAACGTGTTCTGAGCTGACTTCGTCAGTTTTATTTGCAACCTCAAAGCTGTACTTTGAGCAGCCTGCGGCTAGTTTGCTCTTTGATTTTCATTGAGTATTACTTCACAGATCCTTCTGACAATCCACTTGCAATCTTATTTTGGATGACAGAGAAGAAAATGATTGATGGAAGAACTACAATAACAGACGCTGCCATCATATCTCACCAGTCTAGTATTTCTGAACCATTAAGTGAACGAAGGGCTACTGCTACTGTCATCTTTCCTGTATTGTTAATCAAAATCAAGGCATACAGGAATTCATTCCAAGCATTGATAAATGTATAAATAGCTGTTGCTACAATACCTGGTGCTACAATCGGTAGCACAACTTTATAAAACGTTACAAATTTATTTGCACCATCAATTCGAGCTGCTTCTTCAATTCCAATTGGAACTGTTTGGAAAAATCCAACTAAGAGCCAAACTGCATATGGAACACTAAAAGATAGATAAACCATCATCAAGCCAAATAAACTATTTGTTAACCCAACTTTAGCAATGGCAATTGAATAGGGAATTGCTAACAAAATTGGTGGGAAAATATAGGTAATGACGAGTAGTCTCGACATGATTGCTCCCAATTTAGGGAAGAATCGAACAATACCGTAGGCTGCCATAGCAGAAATAATAATCGCAATAAGGGTTGTAGCTAAGGCAATGATTAAACTATTTCGAATGTTATCAATAAAGTGCAAATCGTTGATAACATGTATAAAATAATCTAATGTAAACTGTTCAGGCCAAAATCGTGTTGGATACTGAGTCAATTCCCCTTTCCCCTTGACAGACGATATGATAATCCATACCAATGGGAAAATTGCAACAATAGTCGCACCAATCAAGAGTGCATGTGAGAGAATATCTAAATAAATACTGGATTTCTTCTTCATTATTTTCTACCCTCCTTTTCCCACTTACTGATGATAGCAAAGTAGATAAAGCAAATCGCCATCAAGAAGATAAAGAGCAACACTGTAACTGCTGAAGCACGACCCAACAATTTAGTGCCCCAACCCAGGTTGTAAGCAAAAATTGGAAGCGTCGTTGTAGCATTAGCCGGTCCACCACCCGTAATAAGGTAGATAATGTCAAAGTTATTAAAGATCCATACAGTTCTCAAAACAACTAGAAGCCCTACAACTACTTTAATATGTGGAAAGACGATAAACTTGAACACCTGCCAACTTGAAGCACCATCTATCTTAGCAGCCTCAAATTGTTCTTCTGGTACTGTTTGCAAAGCTGAAAGCACATTAACCATAATCATTGGTGCTCCAAACCAAATGTTGATAAACACCAAACATAGGAATGCCCATGTACTATCTGTCAAAAATGCAGGTGTATGTTCCATTAAACCTAATTTTACGATTAGATTAGGTAAGTAGCCATAAACCCCGTTTAGAATCCACTGCCAAGAGAAGGCAATAACGATGGTAGGAAATGCCCAAGGAACAATCAATAAGGTCCTATATAATTTCTTGAAGTGGCGTACTCTGTGAAGAGCTAAAGCCAATACAAACCCTACTAAAACTTGACCAACTAATGAGAAAATGGTCCACTTAATTGAATTAAAGAACGCATTAAAGAAGTTGGGATCTGATAGCACAGCTTTATAGTTAGCTAAACCAACAAATTTATAATTGGGCATAATCAAATGCTTATTGGTAAAGCTATAAAAAATACTCGAGAAAAACGGATAAACAAAGAGTAATCCTACGATAATCATAGCTGGCAAAACAAATATCCAGCGAGTTAAATTACGTTCTTTAACCATTCTCCTTCTCCCTTCTTTTACAAGATTGGGCTAGGGCTTTTCAGCTCACTAGCCCACCTATTTTCTAGTCTTTTACATCTACTGAACAGCCTCAAATAAATCGTTTAATTGTTTTTCTGCTTCTTTTGCAGCTTTCATAGGATCTGTTCCATTTGTAATGATATCTTGGAACATTTGTTCAATAATGTGTTGGTTAGTCAACATACCAGCTTGTACACTTGGTCCATTTTCATAACCAATAGCAGTACCTTTTTTAACAGCTTCAGTAATCACTTCTTCAGCATGTTTAAATTTCTTACGAGTTTCATTTTCTTTATAGGCTGCAGAATCGCTAATCCCCTTAATAGTTGGCAACATACCTACCGGAGTTGAATCAAGGAATTTAACGTAGTCTTCTTCATTATAAAGTGATTCTAAGAATGCTTTAGCAACTTCTGGGTGTTTTGAATTTTTCCAAACAACCATTGGAATGTTTGAAGTTTCAATTCCTTGGTCCTTATCAGATTCTTTGATTTTTGGAATAGGATAAGCATCAATCGAATCAATCAATTGAGGACTGTTGGCATTGATTCCTCCAATATGGAAGCCAGAGTTAAAGTCAAATGCTGTTTTTCCTTGATAGAACAAGGTAGCTTGTTGAAGGACATTAAAGTTCAAAGAATCTTGAGGTGAAATTTCTTTATACATTTTAACCCAGTATTTAATACCATCTTGAGCAAGTTGACTTGTCAAATCCGCTTTAAGATCTTTTGTTAAGAGGCTTCCTCCACCACTACGTACGTAGAAGTTCAAGAAACGTGTTGCCATTAAGTCATTTGTTCCGAACGGAACAGACAAGCCATAAACTCCAGCTTCTTTCAATTTTTTAGAAGCTTCATAGAGTTGATCCCAAGTTTTAGGAACCTCAATATTATGTTCTTTTAACAAATCTGTTCTAACCCACATGACTTGTGCATGTGAATAAAGAGGAACAGAGTAGTAATCATCTCCGATTTTTGCTTCATTTAAGGCAGTTTCGTTAAATTTATCCTGTCCAATACGCTTGATAGAATCATTTAGCGGAACCAAAGCATCTGAGTTGACCATTTCCATTACTTGGTTAGGAAGAGCTGTACTGATATCTGGCACATTTCCATTTGCTAAACCTGTAGTCCATTTAGTATAGAAGTCATTCCAAGAAAATGTTTCAATCTTGATTTTCGTTTTTGGATGCTTTTGCATGAAAGCATCTGCTGATTTTTGAATACTTTCTAAACAGGGTCCTTGAGTAAAGGAGTGCCACATTGTAATCTCACCAGATAATTCTGTCGGTGGTTCAGTACTAGTTGTAGCTTCTTTTTTTCCTGAACAAGCTACCAAGGCAACGGCTGCTAGCGCAACTCCAGCTAGACATAAAAACTTTCTCATTTTTTTCATCGTTCTTCTCTTTCTACATTAAGAAATCGCAACTTTAAAGACAATTTTTTTCACAGGTTCATCATTTATACGAACCTTGGGTTGATGTAAATCTTCTGGAAAAGTGATGAGGCATTCGCCAGCTCTCAAATGAACCAACTGTTCCACTTTCCCTGTGTATAATTCAATATCCTTCTCTTCATCATACTCTTGGGTAACGCTTACATTTTCTGGCGACGTAACAGCCATGGCTTCTTCGTTTTCCAAAACTAAATGAATATCCAAATATTTTTGGTGAGTTTCAAAGAAGGCTCCTGCTTGACCGTCTGCTAGATAAGTAAAGCAATTCCCAAACAATCGATCACCATCGATAGCAATCGAACCTTCTGTTAAATTTTCTAGTCCTGTTTTTTCTAGAAAATCTATCAATGTTGCAAAATGTGGATTTACTCCCACATAAGTTTCTAAACGGCTAATTTTTGTAATAATCATCTCTTCTAACCTCCTTTCTCAATCTATTTTTCCTATCCAAGTTCCCCATTCTTCTGTCTAGCATTTTCTACTAGAAGGACATAAAAACACTACACTCTCTAACCTATACTCTTTGAAAATCTCTTCAAACCACAGTCGCTTCACCTTGGATTATATAGGTCAGTCTTATCTACAACCTCAAAGCGGTGTTTTGGGCAATCTACTGCTAGCTTGCTAGTTTCTTCTTTGATTTTCATTCAGTATCTCCTCAATCTTCACAAGGAGGTCTGATTTTTCTAGCGACAAACAGAATAAATAAGTTAGTTCAATGAGCTACCTTCCTTATAGATGAAATTGATATTCATGAAGGAAGTCCGCCCTTTATTTTTTGCAAAAGATACTAGTATGAATCTATTTGGGAAATTGAATTTATAAGCTGCTCACTTATACTCTTCGAAAATCAAATTCAAACTGCGTCAACGTCGCCTTGTCGTACTCAAGTACAGCCTGCGGCTAGTTTCCTAGTTTGCTCTTTGATTTTCATTGAGTATTAGTTTTTCTAAAATAATTCTAATCTATTATTCTAGCACTAGTAGACTCTTTGGCTAAATCTCCTTTCTACATCTCGTTTCACCAAAAACTTTTAAGAGAGAAATACTCTATATTTCATTCTCTAAATTAGTTTTGTTACCGTTTCCAATTAGAGTATACTTTTTTTTTTTAGTATTTCAAGTCTTTTTCTAATTTGGAATTTAGTTTCAAATCTTTTTTAACTATATCAAATATATTAAAAGTACTTTCAAAAATAATCAAATTCTTACAATACTTGTTTCGAGTGGACAAGATAAGAAAACAAGAAAGTCAATTTTAGGAGAAGACAAGGTTAATAGTCGCATGATATAATGCAATGATGTAAAAATCGAACAAATTGATTGGAAAATTCAAACCAATTTCTAACAATGATTTAAGAATTGTTGTGTCCTAATATAGATTCAATGCACTATAAAACGCATAATATCAAGTTTTTTTAATTACCTGATACTATGCGTGTTTGTGATTTTTAAGATTTTATGCCTAGAGTCTCTATATGAGGACTTAAAAAAACTGACTCGTAGATGATTTCCTAAAGTCAATCCTCTTACCTAAAAAAACGACTTCTAAAAAAGTTGCCTTCATCGAGAGGTGAAGCAATGATTGTCCTAAAAAATAGTTGGATCGCAAATCTCTCTGAAAATTTCTTCTCTCTGCCTAACTTGAATTTGAGATTCAACATTCTTATTTATGATGGTCTTTCAATAATACTTCAAACTCAGCAACAGTCATGCCCAATTGCTGACTGGCAACCTCGGAAGTCAGAAGTCCTTGGTGGACTAGATTTAGTAGCATAGACAAACTTCCTTCAACTTTCCCACGTTCAAGTCCTTGTTCTAAACCTTTTTCGATGCCTTGTTCAATCCCCTCTGCGCGACCACGTTCAAGACCTCTCTCTAAACCTTTTTCCTCAGCTTGCTCCAAAGCATAGTCCTGTGCTAACATGGCTTGTTCTTCTCGCCTGCGTTGTTCACTAAACATTTTCCTATCCTCCTCGGACCAGCTCTTGTAGTCCAGCAGTTGATCTGCTTGGCTGATGGCTCGCTCGGGCTGCTGGGTAAAGGGTTTATTCCCGAAAAACTCTAACCATGGTTTACGAACCTTGTCTTTGCTGGTTTCTCTGTATTTTCTTAATTCCAAGAACGCCATCTTGACTAGATGGTTTTCCTGTCCATTGTTTGTAATTGTTAAAACCTCACCTGTCGAATCCTCTCGCATGCTAAAACTATGAAAAGCCAAGTCATCTGAGAACTAGTTACTATCCACAATTGCGATAGCGTATACTGGTGAGATGTGTTTATAACTCTGATGAGTATCACCTTCTCGTTGACGAATTTTTTCAAGATTTTGATTGACCTGACTGCACAAGTAAGCCCATAAACGATTGATGAAAAAATTCTGATGATGAACCTGAATTTCGATGATAACTTGCGTACCATTATCCAACTCCGCCAAAACATCTATACTGGTATAGAAATCTTGCGCCGAATAGGGCATGGAAGTCAAGACATGAATATTGCTTCCCTCCAAAATGGTCACATTTTTTGCTGGTAAATCCAGCATATCGCGGATAAATTGACAAGTGATTTCTGGGTTGCTAAAGATTTTCTTAGCAACCAAATCATTGGTCGGGCTAATGCCCGGATGTCTTAGAATCATATTTCCTCTCCTTTCATTATAGCACATTTTTAAATCTAGGTTTACTAGATTTACTGCTACTATCTATTTATTCGGAAAAGAAAGACAAAAGGAGCGAGAAAGTTAAAAATTATTAATCCTAATCACTTGTAAAGAGATAAATCTTGCTCATATTATTTATTAAAGACTCTATTTTACAAAAAAGATTACAAAATCAGCCGTTTTAGAGAACTCTTACCACTTCCTAGACTATTAATTCTAATGTTTTTTATACTACTCGCTTGCTCATCAATAGGTCATAAAGCAAAATCAGTTGATCCATTCCCCGTACTCGTTCACTCTATAGCCGTCTGGTGTTAGCGAATTGAAAAGTAGTTTCCCAAAAGCATCGATATAGTACCACTTTCCTTTATAATAAATCCATGTATTGGATTCCATGGAACCAGATGATCCTAAGTAGTACCACGCGCCACTTGAATCTTGGAACCAGCCTACCTCCATCATGCCATTATCCTTGAGATAATACCAATTACCGTCTGTATCCTGTATCCAACCGGTTTGCATGATTCCATTCGCATCAAAATAATACCATGCATCATTTTCTTTCATCCAGCCTGTCCGTTCTTTCCCATCGGAATTTCTAAAATACCACTGATTATTTATCTTATGCCATCCTCTTTGTTGATTATATGTAATAACAGAATGTTCAACAGTAGAAAGTGACATGTTATCCGCTTCAACGCCAAAAACAGCTGTTAACGATGACGAACCTGTCCCGTTCGTTGTGAATTGAGCAGTGGTTTCTGGGCTAGATAATCTTTCCTGTTTTGATGGAGTCTTTATTTTTCTCTCATCTCGGTGCCCTTCTACTGTCAATTTTTCTCCACCTGTAACTTTAGCCACAAAGTCTGGAACTTCCACTCTTTCAGGGACTAGTTCTTTTGAAGATACTATAGACTTCCCAAGGTCGCCTGGTATTTTTTCTCCCGATACTAAAACCTCTGATTCTGAAAATTCCTCACTAGACGCAGGCAGTTCTTCTCTGATTGGCGCATCTTTTGGAACTAGAAACTCTACTTTATCTGGAGATACCACTTCCTCTTTGAGATTACTTGAGTTTTCTTCCGTCGATGACACCACTTCCTTCACACCCTTAAGAACCACACGTTCTTTCATAGGTGTAACCTCGACTGTACGAGAATTTTCAACAATCTTTCCATCAGCTAAGACCTTATAAGTCACCTTAGTAACTTCTTTACCTACATACCCCTCCGAAACAACCTCCGTTTTCCCTTTCTCTAACTCTTCGGAGTCCTCAAAACGCTCTGTAATCGGAAGTTCTTTTATGACACTGTTGGGTTTAATACCTAAAGTAATCACCTTGGATTGAGGAGCTATTTTCTTCTCAGAAACTTGAGAAGATACCGCTCCTGTATACTTATCTACTTGATAAGTAGTAGTTCGAGTAACCACCCCTCCTTTACCCTCTACAACTGAACGGAAACCAAGCTCTTTTGTTTCATCTCCTTGGTAAAGAGTATCAAAAGCAATCGATTCTTTTTCTACTTTCGGCTTAGTACCTTTATACACTACTCGGTAAATAAGTGGAACACCTTTTTTTTCACCCTTAGTATCCTCTGTACGCTCTTTTCCAACCTCAAGGGTACTATCACCTTCGTAAGTGGTAATAACCTCTGTTTTCGGCTCCTTTTGCGGTTTGAGAGGAGGTTCTACTTTATCTTTATCAGACTCTATTTTAGGTGTACTTGGTTTTTCGTCTTTTGGAGTTGAAGGAAGTTTATCCTTATCCTTCTCATCCACCAAAACTTCATCTTTTACATAGACAGGCTCTTTTGGTTTACCTTCAATATAAGAACGAACCCAATCCAGTTGCTCTTTTGATAAAACCAAACCACCACTGCGGCTTCCTACAACACCATTTTGGTGAACTCCAATTAAAGTACCTTTGTCATTATAAAGACCACCGCCAGACGCTCCGGGTTTTGTGCCTTCATAGCTGATACCCTCAATACCTGAACCGAAATCAGTAGTATCTACAACTTCACTATCCAAGACTGGAGATAAACGACCGTCCGGGAAACCATAAACCGAAACTTTTTCACCCTTAGCGATAGAAGTTGACTCAGAAACCATCTCTACAGGAGATACCGCTTTGAAATCTTCTTTTAGTCGAACCAAGGCTAAGTCATTTTTAAATCCAAATACGGAATCTTTTTTATTCCAATAAACAATATCATCATCTGAAAAATGCACAGACAACCCATTCGGTAAGGTTGCTTTATACACTGTATTGGTGCGACCAGATTTCGTAACGACCTCAGAACCTTTAACTGTTAAAAAATTATGAGCGACTGTTAACACCAAATTGGGTGCAATTAAAGTACCTGACCCCGACCCATCTGGCGTTTGAATGTGCGTTGTAGCATAGAAATTTTCTGAGCCATTCGGAGCTTGTAACACCTCTTTACTAGGCATAGGTAAGTTGGATTTGCCACTCAAGTCAACCTTACCAACCTCCGTTCTTGCGAAATCAGAAGACGAAGTAGATGAAGGATTTACTGAGTCAACAACAGCTTTTATAATGGTATTACCTAAAGCTAACTTACTGACATACTCATCAGACCAACTAGTATCACTTACTAGTTTGTTGACAGAAACTCCATTGTAAGATACCACTTTAGCTGTTGGGGAAGTTGCTATTAACTGTTTGAAGTCTGGATTTTGTCTTAAATGAAAATTCAAACCACTTCCAACAGGACCTTCCTGAACAACCTTATCTGAAATCAAAGGAGTTCCTTTAGTATCTTCCACTCGAAGTAGAACGCGGCCTTTTTCTTCACCTTTTACTAAAGTCGCTCGACCTTTTTCATCAAAACGATACAAAGCACCGTCAATCTCATACTCTACGTCTTTTAAGGCTCTGTGATTTTCATCATAATAGTAACGGTTTGCACCATCTATATACCAACCCTTTATACCATATTTATCAATCATAGAACGAATCCAAGTTCTGTGCTTTTCCGTAAAGATAGTACCACCGCCAATACGCTCACTCTCAGGAGCGTTTGAAGTATTTGTTCCGTGCTGGTGGATACCGACTACCTCTCCCTTATCATTAAACAAAGGAGCACCTGAAAAACCTCCCAAAGCTGAGGAATGATAAGTGACTGCACCGCTCTCTTTATTGATACTGCTCACAGTTGTTGAGACTGAATAAGCCTTACCGTCTTTCAAGCGAGCTTTATTTTCTTTACTTAAATTTGGAGTAGAAAAATCATTGGGATATCCGACCATAGTGATTTTATCACCAGTAGAAACCTCTTTATGGCTCAACTCTCTTGGAGAGTCCTCACCACCCGTCATAGCTTCTACAGGCTTTTTAGTTACCACTACTGCTAAGTCGTTGCTATAGTCTTTACCAAAGTCTTTGCCGTTATATAAGTGAATAGAGTCTTTTTCAAGAGCTTCTGATACTCCTGATGTCGGTACTTTGTTACTTTTCTCTGTGTCTGAGTTCATCACAACATAACTACGAGCAGACGCCCCACCACGCAAGACCGCAGACTTATCATCTTGGTTTTTATCATAGTAGTTATGAGCTACTGTTACCATGACATTCGGCGCTACAAAGACACCGCTACCTGATGCGGTTTGTTTCCCACTCGTACCACTATCATAAGTGGTATAAGTCATAGCAACACCCTCAGCGGACTTCTCATGAACGCTCACATCTTTTATATCATCGCCACCTTGAATAACGTCAGCATAAACGACCCCACCACCAATAACTGGTAAATCAGGAACCGATAATCCAATCATACTCACTAATGCCAGACATCCCACCAATCCATAAGCTTTTGACTTACGAAATTTTCCTAAACCTTTTAAATATAAAAACATCTTTTTCCTCACTTTAGTTTCTAATACTTATTTATCCAGATATAATAGCTTACAATCTTTTAAAATCTTCAAATAAGTTATGATTGTTCCATACTCTTCAAACCATGTCAGCCTTGTCGTGCCGTATGTATATGTTACTGACTTCGTCAGTTCTATCTGCAACCTCAAAACGGTGTTTTGAGCTGACTTCGTCAGTTTCATCTACAACCTCAAAACGGTGTTTTGAGCTGACTTCGTCAGTTCTATCTGCAACCTCAAAACGGTGTTTTGAGCAGGCTACGGCTAGCTTCCTAATTTGCTCTTTGATTTTTTGAGTATAAGGACATGTTGGATTCTATGTGCTGTATTGTCAACAATACACTCTTCTTCCTGTATATCTACCAACATGATTTACAGAATTTTATTTTACTATAATTTTACCTATATTCCAAGACAGAAATAAAATAATCAAGAACAAAAACGCATATAACCAATAACTAGCTATATGCATTTTAACACTTAAAGCGAACTGTTAAGTTGCGACTAGTGGTATCCAGTCCTAAGTAAGTCGGAAATATACAGTTTATTTACGACTAGCAAGGCATTTACCCGGCAATAAGAGCTCATCTAAATTGACTTTTTCTTAAAGTAGAAATTTCTACGAAAACTATCTAAATAAACTTTTTATCTCTATGACGGACAAAACATGTCTCAGTTATTCATCAACATCCAAGGTTCTAGTAGTTGACCCACTCCCCATTGGAGTTAACTTTATAACCATCTACTATAGTATTAACCGCTAATCTTCCGCTTTCATTGACATAGTACCATTTGTCTCCAACTTGGAACCATTGATTTACCTTCATTGCACCAGATGATTCCTGATAGTACCAATGGTCTCCATCTTTTATCCAACCAGTTGCCATTGAACCGTTAGCATTGAGATAGTACCACACACCACTGGATTCAACCCAGCCAGTAGACATTGCTCCGCTCTCACTCAAATAATACCATTGGTTACCATCTCTGACCCAACCAGTTGCCATTGAGCCGTTAGCATTGAGATAGTACCACACACCACTGGATTCAACCCAGCCAGTAGACATTGCTCCACTCTCACTCAAATAATACCATTGATTACCATCTCTGACCCAACCAGTTGCCATCGCACCAGTAGAACTCAAGTAGTACCATTTATCCGCTTCCTGATGCCAGCCTTTCACCACTTCACCAGCAGATGTATAAAAATACCACGTACCATTTTCTTGCTTCCAACCAGTCGTTATTGGAACTTTAGTCTCAGTTTTAATAACATCTCCTACATAAGATTGGAGGTAACGAGGAGCAAAAGAAGTAAGAGGAGAGTTTGCTACCATTCTATCTGAAGACCCCAAAGATAATTTATCCTTCTCTGACTTCCTTTCTGTCATCTCCTCAGATACATTTTCTCTTACTGTATTCATGGTCTCGACAGGATTTTCTTTCGCATCTTCAGGAATTCTACTGCCAGCTAGTGTAACTGGTAAATCATGCATACTGTCAATTCTACCGGCCAGTAGACCTGTAATTTCTTGACCTGCATCTTCTTTATTAAAGGTGAAAAGTAGAGTTTTTTGATCTGCTTGGGTCAAGAAGGTAGCTTTGTGTCCATTCGCTAAAGTCAAAGTCGGAATAGAATTCACTAGTACCTCAGAATCAAATTGCATAGCTAAGATACCTTGTTCTGCATCCTCTTCTTCTGTTTCCAATTTACGAACGTCCCTGATAGTTACACTCGTTGGATATACCGGATCTTTTGTTAAAAAGTCCCAATTAAATTTTCTAAATGATAGGGTATAGTCATTTTGTCCTTTTTCAGTGTGTTCATACAAGATACCATACTCCCCATTTCCTAATTCTTGGAGCGAATTATAGGCAAACTCTCCTTTTTGAATTGGTCTATGATGTAACCAAGTCAAGTCTCCGTTGTCCTCTACACGAGCCAAATGAGCCATTCCATTCGTCCGTTTAGGTCCTCCTGAATTGGTTAAAATGATGTATTCTTTTCCTTCGTGCATGGTGTGAATAGCAGCCATTTGGACATAAACATCTTTAACCTGATTATATCTCTTGATTTCCTTGTCCCAAGTTTGCCCACCATCTTTACTTGTGGCAACCTGTAAATCACCCGTTAATCCTCTCATAAAGAGTTTCACATCACCATTATTTAACTGTACAGCAACTGACTCTGTATTTTGGGCAGGACTATTATTCATAGTTGAGGAATGAATTTTCCTTCTACCTACCGTCCTATCATCATTGACAGCCGCTCCAGCCTGCCATGTTTCTCCATGGTCATCTGAATAAATCAAACGAGAAGACTGGGATCCGCTTAGATGGGAGATAGCATTGGTGGTATAAGTAGGAACTAAGATACGACCCTTGTGCTCTCCTGTTCTAAGCACAATTCCTGTACCTGGACCTGTTCCTAAAAATTTCATCCAATCTTGGCGAATTGATGGTGTAATATCTCTTGGTTGCGACCAAGTTTTCCCATCATCATCACTATAGGAAAGCCACAAATAGCTCGTATAGGCTACACGAAATGGATTTTTAGCAGATGGAGCAAAGTAGATATTCCCAAGAAGCTCTTCTCCTTTATAGAGGTCACCCTTATCTCTGTAGGCTTCTTCTTTTGGATCCACTACAACGCGATAATCTGTTTTTTGATTATTTGCATCATATACTTCTCCGTTTTCTCGGACAGTATATGCTTGATTTTCCCCTTGTTTATATAGTAATTGATAGTGCTTATCTCCAACTTGTTGATAAGCTTTTTGAGGTTTGTTTGGCATTCCAAAGACAGCTCGACCTTCTGGAAACATATCGTAGATTGAAAAAATTCTCTTTGTGGTAGGATCTTGAACCAAGACCATATCGATATTAAGTGGAGATGGTGCCTGCGGATCTTTTGCTTCTGGATTGTCTCGCAAGTTGGTCAAGGTTAAGGTTGGCTGCCAAGTAGTTCCCCCATCCTCACTTCTCCTAACGACCATAGCAATATCTCCCCAATCAGAATGGTGGAGACGACGCTGATCTGCCCCTGCCAGTAATGTTCCTTTATCCGTACGTAGCAAAGCTGGAATCCGATAACTCTTAATTCCTTCACTATTTGGCTTACCATTGACACCGCTCATAAACAACTCTTGCTTCTCTGTCAAGACTGCCCCTTCAGGAAGTGACGGCTCAATATCTGTCACATCAAATAACTGGCTACGTTTTTTGACTTCCTCTGGAGTTAGAGCACGATTGTATACAGTCAGATTACGAATAGAGAGATTTGAGCCCCACTTCAGTTCTCCTGCTCTATTAGTTGCACCTAACTGAAGTTTATCCACATCTGGCATGTCTGCCAGGAATTTCCCTGACTTTTTATTCGTACGAGATAATACACCATTCACATAAAGACGAACCTGACCATTTGGACTATCCTTTTTTGGTCTTTCAACAGTAAAAGTAACCGAATTATACTTGCCTGGTCTAATCTTCAAAGGCGCATCTGTATAACTTCCATAAAATTGACTACCATCAGCTCCACGTCCCTCTATCAAAGCTGTCCCATTATTGATTGCCATTGTAAAGTACTCATTTACTTTAGTTGTACTGGAAGCAGAAAAGAGATTGTAAAAACTAGGACCATCAGCAGCCGGTTTGAACTCCACATGAACAGTTGCATTTTGGAGTCCCTTTACTTTCTCTAATTCATCAGACAAGTCTACTCTTTTTCCATTTGAATCATTCGTCTCTAAGTCATCTTTTTCTATCACTGTTTCGACATTTTCCAAATCTCGTGCATAGTAATCTCTTGGAATTTTTTCTTCTTGCTTATCTTCCCTTTCTTGTTCTTGATCATTGCCAGAAAGTTCAGTCTCTGAAACAGACTCTACATGCTCTGCAGGAAGAGTTATATTTTCTCCTTCCTCAGAAGGCTGTCTCTTTTCTGTATCAGTTAGGGTTGAGCTCCCCCCCCCGAAAGTTGAGTTTCATTTGCCAGAGGTTGCTCACTCGCCCCTTCTTGAGCTAAAACAGGAGACGTTCCAAACACCACTGCTCCCACAATCATAGAAACCGCTCCTACCGATAGTTTCCTAATACTATAACGACACTTACGTTCTTGAACATTCCGATTCATACTGTTCCTCTCTATATCTATATCCCGATTTCTGAAATAAGACATTTACTCCAGAAAATGCACTTAGTTTGTCTTTTCTTAACTTTCTTTTACTACAGTTCATTTAAATGACAAAAATGAACTAAACAAACTATCTCAAATTGGTGCCAAATTTCCCCTCTCCTTTCTCCAATCAGACTCCTGCCAATCTAGTTTATCTACCAGGACACCGCTGCAATTAAACTAAAATATCTCTTTATAAGCAAATGATGGACATCAGCTTATGCTATTTACACCATACTTCCTGCTCAATCCTTATCGAACACTTTTTCAAATAGCTTTTCATAAGCATAAATACTTGTAGAAATAATGGGAAATATAATCAAGCTCACAATCAGAATCTTATCCAGCTTAAAGGGGACAATCCCAAATAAGTGAAGAAATAAATCAATCAGAAAACTGTCGAAAAAAACTGTCAAAAGTAGTTCAATTTGTCTTTTTCTCTGCTTTTTTGTCTTGAATGCCTTAAATATCATATTATTCCCCTTTTCTAAGCTTCAATCCCTTCTCTCTATCTGTCATTTCGCATAGCTGCTACTATTTTTACAGCAATCTATCTTTAAATATACATAAAGATAAGATTCTATCACTTTTTATAAGTGTTAGCAAATTTATTATACCTCATTTCTAAAACGCTTTCAATACAGTGTAGTATAATAGATTTTAGTTTCAAGAAACTCTTTTGTATAATAATATCCTTGAAAGTAGTTTCAGATGAACATTTATAGTCCATAAAAAGAAAACAGAGACTCATCTGTTTTTTACACTCAATGAAAATCAAAGAGCAAACTAAGAAGCTAGCCGCATGATGCTCAAAACACTGTTTTGAGGTTGTAGATGAAACTGACGAAGTCAGCTCAAAACACCGCTTTGAGGTTGCAGATAGAACTGACGAAGTCAGATCAAAACACCGTTTTGAGGTTGCAGATAGAACTGACGAAGTCAGCTCAAAACACCGTTTTGAGGTTGCCGGATAAGGCTGACGAAGTCAGCTCAAAGCACTGCTTTGAGGTTGCCGGATAAGACTGACGAAGTCAGTAACATATACCTACGGCAAGGCGACGTTGACGTAGTTTGAAGAGATTTTCGAAGAGTATT